>JAISNF010000021.1 GCA_031276415.1 Planctomycetaceae bacterium | reverse complement strand
AACGGTTGCAATTCCGCATTGCGAAACTCTCAACTCTCAACTAAATCCAACCTCATTTCTACCTAATTTTCTTAACAAAACAACCTCAGCAAAAACACAACACACACGCAACCTCATTACCTCATTAACAGAATTAACAGGTTGTATTTTAATAATGAGGTAATGAGGTTTGTGTTGTAGGAAATTCATGGCTACTGAGGTTGTTTTGTTAGGAAAAATTAGGTGAAAATGAGGTTGGTTGTTAGTGAATAGTTTATAGTTAATAGTGAATAGTTAGATAGGCGGCATTTCGCCGAAACGCCGCAACGATTGATCAGGAACTACAACAGGGTCAAAGTCGGCGAGTACGTTTCGCTACATTATTTTTCCGATAAGTCAAAATCGAAAACATTTTTGTCTTTGTTTTCAACGACAACTTTCAAAGACGACTTGGTTTGATCGGCGTTTTCTCCGGTAAAAGATTTTTTGGTTTCACCGATGTCGGATGTTTGGAATATTGACGTTTAGTATATTCTTCGGAAGTGATTCTGCCAGCCTCCAAATCTTCGCGGTTTTTATCAACAAGAATTTCTGTTTTTTTAATAATTACCCGATATTGACCGGGTTTGGTTCCTGTTCCTCCGACTAAATAATTGGGTTGGTTTCATTTTTTGTTTACTTTTTCGGCAATGCTCTTGCTAAACAGTTTGCGTCTTTTTACAATATTTTGCAATAATCGGTTTTTTATTTAACCACTGATTATTTAACCACAGAGAACACAATGTTTACAGAGAAGAAAAAAATTTAATTATTTTAGATCAAAAGATAATTTTAACCTTAAACCCTAAATAACGTTTTGATTCCAATTAGAAATTTCCTTTGTGTTCTCTGTGGTTTTAAAAATAAATTCGTGGTTTTTAGAAATTCCCCATTGTCAAGAATCAACTTTCCAACATTAAAACTCCAATTTTATTATGTCAAAAAATTGTATATCATTTTGTTTTGCCGTGTTCTTTTTTTGTTGTTCCCTATTTGTTTTCGGTCAATCGCAACAGTTTGATGTTGTGATTTACGGCGGCACCAGTGCGGCGGTTACTTCGGCAGTGCAGGTGAAAAAAATGGGACAATCGGTAATTATCGTTTCGCCGGATAAACATCTTGGCGGTCTCAGCAGCGGCGGTCTTGGCTTCACCGACTCCGGTAATACCAGCACCGTCGGCGGTCTTTCCCGTGAATTTTATCAGCGAATCTATGACGTTTATCAGAACGAAAAAACATGGCAATGGCAAAAAATATCCGAATATACCAACGTCGGACAAGGAACCAAAGCAATGCTCCATGACGACAAAACAATGTGGATTTTTGAACCGCATGTTGCCGAAACCGTGTTCGACACATGGATTGACGAACTCAATATTCCAGTCGTCCGCAATACCCGACTCAACCGTCAAAACGGTGTTAAAAAAATTGGGACAAAAATTGTTTCAGTTACAACATTGGACGGTCAAACCTTTGAAGGTAAAATGTTCATCGACGCAACTTATGAAGGTGATTTGATGGCTGCCGCCGATGTGGATTATCATGTTGGACGTGAATCAAATGATCAATACGGCGAAACATGGAACGGTAATCAAGTCGGAACACTGCATCACGGTCATTGGTTCAAAAAACCGGTTGATCCATACATTATTCCCGGTGATCCGAAAAGCGGACGGCTCAAATATATTGACGATAGCAAACCGGGGATTCGCGGTGAGGCGGATCACCGTGTTCAAGCCTATTGTTTTCGGATGTGTTTGACCGATCACAAACCCAATCAAATTCCGTTTCCAAAACCGGAAAATTATAATCCCAATGATTATGAATTGTATGTCCGTGTTTTCCAAACCGGTTGGCGTGAAACATTTAATAAATTCGACCGGATTCCTAATCATAAAACCGATACAAATAATCATGGACCGTTTAGTACCGATTTTATCGGAATGAATTACGATTATCCTGACGCCTCTTATGAACGCCGGCAGGAAATTATTACTGAACACAAAAATTATCAGCAGGGTTTGATGTATTTTCTCGCCAATGATGAACGTGTTCCTGAAGATGTTCGTAAAAAAATGTCGCAATGGGGACTTGCCAAAGACGAATTTGTTGACAACGGAAATTGGTCTCACCAGATTTATGTACGGGAAGCACGGCGTATGATCGGTGAATATGTTACGACGGAACTTGATTGTATGGCGAAGCGGCGTTGTCCCAAACCGGTTGGGTTGGGTTCTTATGCGTTGGATTCACACAATGTCCGGCGATATATTACGCCGGAAGGAACTGTTCAGAACGAAGGCGATATTGGTGTTTCGCCGCGAGGTCCTTACGGAATTGATTTCGGCTCTATCGTGCCAAAACGGGAACAGTGTACGAATTTGCTTGTGCCTGTTTGCGTGAGTAGTTCTCATATCGCTTTCGGTTCAATCCGAATGGAACCCGTGTTTATGATTCTTGGTCAAAGTGCCGCAACCGCCGCCGTTTTAGCGATAAATGAAAATATTGATGTACAAAAACTTGATTACGAAAAACTTCGTGAACGTCTTATCGCCGACGGGCAACGTTTGCTTTATTCCGGCAAAAATAATAGTTCCAATAATGTTGACGCTAAAAAATTGGATGGAATTGTTCTCGATAATGTTTCTGCAAAACTAATCGGAAATTGGGACAGTAGTTCTTCGATGCCAAAATTTGTCGAAGCCGATTATCTTCACGATGCCAACGAAAATAAAGGTAATAAATCGGCTGAATTTTCGTTCAAAATTGAAAAATCGGGAAATTACAGTGTTCGGATTTCTTACGCGGCAAATCCGAATCGTTCAACAGCGGTTCCGGTCAAGATTGTCCATCGGGACGGTGAAAAAATTGTTACGGTTGATCAAACGAAAAAACCGCCGATTGACAATCTTTTCGTACCGCTCGGAATATTTCCGTTCGATAAAACAGCAACAATCACCATTTCAAATACCGGAACAACCGGTTATGTTGTTGCCGATGCCGTACAACTCATTTTGCAAACGCCATAATTATTCGAAACATTTTTCACCACAAAGGATTTAGAAAAAAACAAAACAAATCCGCAGATAATCGCAGATAAAAGAAAATTGTCCGCAGATGACGCAGATAATCGCAGATAAATATTTGTAACTTCTAATAACTGGTTTTTTTATTAACCACAGAAAAATTTAACCACAGAGTTCACTGAGAACACAGAGAAGAAAAATTTGTATTTATTCAGTAGTGTCTCGGTTTAGTTGAAATTCCGTAATCTATTCTTCGTCCCGGTTATGCACATCACACCTCTAGCGGGGTTAAGATTGAAAATTAAAAATTTCCTCTGTGCTCCGCTCTCTGTGATTAATAGAAATAAATCTGTGGTTTTTAGAAGTTGCCTATTGTTTTATTTATTGTTGAGGTTCGTGAATATTGGCGGCTAGTTTGGAATAGCGTTCGGCAATATCTGTTTTGCCGGTTTCACGGTACATATTCGCAAGATTTGAATACGGAATCAATAAAGCAGATTCGTTAATGACTTTGTTTTTAACACCACGCTCAATTTGTTTCAAACCGCGTTCAGTCAACCGAATTGCTTCTTCACGTTGATCCGTCATCCAGTAAGAAACCCCCATACTGACTAATGTTTCCCCTAATCTCCCAAGCGCTTCAGGATTGATTTTCGGTAACAACCTTTCAAAAACCGGTTTGGCTAAATCAAACCATTCAATCGCCGCCCGATGATTTTGATTGCCAATCGCATGGATCGCTCCCAAGCGAAAATATAACCGCCCAAGAAGATAAAAATCCGTGTCACTTTTTCGATCCCTAATTCCCGCTTCCATGTAATCCGCCGTAATCTCACCATATTTCAGCGCCGCAGAATAATTTTTACGAAGTTGGAAAATCTGCACGGCATCGTACAACGAAAGACTCGTTTCCCATTGATATTTTCGCTGTAAAATCGGATCACGAGTTGATTCAATCAAATCGTTACCGGCATTTATCACGTCATCAATATAGATTTCCATGTCTTCTTGTTCCGGTAATCCGACTTGCACGGCAAGAACACAAATCGCAATTTTGAATTGATATTCATTGGAAAACCGTTTGGCAGCAATCATTTCCGTATCTTTTGTAATTTCTCTTGCTCTGGAAATCCATTTTTCGATAGATTCTTTTTTCTTGTCCCACCGCCCCCACGCCACATCACGCGCAGCACCAAGATGCGACTCAAATAAAACATCTTTTGCGGATTGCCGAATTGTTTGGTTGTCGTGATCAATCAAATTCATTGCCAACCTGATTGCATCAGAATGACATTCAATCGCAATTTCGTAATCGGGATTCTGACTTGTCCGGTAAATGTCTCCAAGCATGGCAAGCGCACGGGCTTTTTCATGTGGATAACGATCACAAATTCCAATAGTTTCTTCCAGATAAAGTTTTGCTTCTTCGATCCGGTTCATCCGAATCAATGACTGAACATACGTCAAATGATACGCCGGACGCCGTTCATCCAGTTTGATAGAACGCTCCGCGTGAATAAGAGCAGCATCAACATTTCCCGACATGATTTCAATTTGTGCGAGCAACCAAAACGCTTTGGCGTCATTGGGATTAAGTTGGATTGCGTCGTGCAAATCGCGTAAGGCTTCAGTGGGTTGATCGTTGAGGGTTGCTTCGGCGCGGAGAACAAATGGTTCCGACGAAACCGGTTCAATACCAATTTGTTTAACAAGTAAACTTTCCTCGTTGGAAAGTGCAAAAAGGAACAAAACTCCTTTTTCTGGAAACACTTCACCAATAATTTTCCCTGTTTCATCTGGAATGAGTACGGGTTTTGATTTGAGCAATTCCGTTTTGAGAACTTCCCGAACCTGTTCTTCGGGAAACGGTTCGTCGAGTTGAACAACAATTGATTTAACCAGATGATCTTTAAAAATCACTTCGATATGATTCAGAATTTCCGTTGAATAAAGATGGGCGGGCAAATTATCAACGGTAGTTTTTTGCAGAGGTTTTCCCCAAAGTTCGGTGAGTTCTTCCAAAGTGGTTTCGCCCGGAACAACGCCTTGAAATGCGGCGGTTCGAACCGGCGGATGATAGGGATCGACATTTTGGTTATCGTTTCGGTTGTCAATTACGGATGGATCGGCTATCGGACGTGGTTTTGCCGTTTCAGACGCAGAATCTGATTGTTCAGGTAAATTGGGCGGCAAGGGCGGTATTGATTCCGTTTTGTCCGATTTATCCGGTTTTTGCGGAAAAGCAACATTTACCGGATTGGGCGACGGTATAAGATCGCTCACCAGAACATTGCGGCTTTCGTCTGAATTACGATCTGAATTACCAACTGCGGAGCGAATAGTTGTGGTATTCGCGAGGGTTTCCGGTGTTGGGGTATCCATATAACGGCGACTGATTACCGAATTGGTTTTATTTTGAGGTTGTTGTGTTGCTACGTAACCGACCGGTCCATCTTCTGGATAGACAAGCAAAGGATAATTCGAAGGTTCTCCTAAAACCTTGAATCTGTTTGGCGGCATCAATACTTCTTCTGCAAGCGATACCCCGCAAACAATAATCAACACTATTATAAACGCACCACGATAAATCGGAAAATTCATCCTTGTTCTCCGACGTAAAAATTTAAGAAGAAAAATTACATTATTGATACTTTACTGTTTATCAAAAAACGTGTCCAGATCAATTTTCTCTAAATTATTCCAAAGTCCTTATTTTTCAATGAACCGAATTTGACAAAAGGGAACTCCAAAAACCACAATTTATTTTTATTAACCACAGAGGACACAAAGAACGCAAAGGAAATTTTTAATTGGAATCAAAATATTATTTAGGTAACTTCTAATAACTGTTTTTTTTTATTAACCACAGAGGACACAGAGTTCACAGAGGGAATTTTTATTTCTCAATCTTAACCCCGCAAGGGGTGTGAGGTGCATAACCGTAGGTGTAGCGAAGCGCACCCTACGGTT
>JAISNF010000015.1 GCA_031276415.1 Planctomycetaceae bacterium | reverse complement strand
TGAAGCCAACCCATGAGACGGCATCAAGTTTACGGATAATTTCGATACACTCATCAACACATTTGTTTTTTGGTTGAATGGAAACTTTTGCCTTTTTATATTTGAGAATTAACCGAATCGCATCTTCTAAAAGAAGAATAGAACGGGGCGGACAAGTTGTTTCCGTCAATCTTTTACTTTTACGAAAACCGGTAGCCATATCAAGTTTTCGTAACTCTGCCAATGTTGAACTGCCGATATCCAAATCGACACCAGACATATTTTTTGTGGACGAATCATGATTGATAACAACATAACCGTCTTGAGTACGTTCAACGTCCAATTCAACCCAATCCGCTCCTAACAAAATAGCACTTTCAAATGCGGCAAGAGTGTTTTCAGGATATTCACCGGAATTCCCTCGATGTGCTGTTACTCCATTTTCCGCTGTTCCTTCCGCCCAAACGGAATTTATGGAATTTAATACCAAAACAGCAGATAATACCAACATGGTAGAAAAATGAAAAATAAAATTCATTGTTTTTGCCTTTCTTAATTTTTAATTTTGTAAAAAAATACAGTAAATTTGTTTGAATTGATATTACAATAACCGCCTTATTTCAAAAAAGTTTGAAAGGTTACACACAAAAATAAATCGTTCACGTATGAGAAAATCAATTGTCTTCATACTCTGTAACAATACAAAGTACATATTTTAATTACGCACAATTGAACAATTTATTTTTGAGTGCGTCCTAACGGTTATGGTATCAATTTAGAAATTGACGGTTTCACTACCGTTTTTTGATCCCATTGATCCCCAAACTCCATAGACGGATGGTCCATCTGGTGATTGGTGATCACTTGCATTTCCTGCGTCAATAGTTTCTGAAACAAATCGGACGGAACCATCCAAAAGTGAAGCATTGACACCACCGGAATGATAACTGTTTGGTGTTGAAATTCCCCAAGCATAATGGACATTACCACTTTCTACACAAGTTGGGCTGTTGGGCGGCAATATTGTTGTAAATCCGCCGTTACAACGTCCATCGTACATTCTGCCGATTTCAGCCCCCATAATACTTGCGTCAACTAAGGGCGTTTTGAACAAACCTTTGTTACCTTTATTTTCCAAACACTTGGCTCCGTTAATCAGATTAGCGGCTGCAATTGACAAAGCACCGCCGCGAATCATACTAGAACTAGGAGAAGGTGTTACTGCTTTTTCGGAAAATGCAAATGTATTACTCGTTCCATCCGAACAAACTGCTAAATTATACCAAACACGATTACCGAATGGACCACGAACATGGTTATTTCCGTGAACATAATTGTTGTCGGTTGCATAACTAGTTTCATGGGCAATCCAATCACCACGATTATAAATATAGTTTCGCATAGCATTCGATGATGTTGCAGTCGGACTACCGCCGTTTACAGAATATAATCTATTGGCATTACCATCAGAGGGACACATCATTGTTGTAACTTTTGTTCCCATTAACGTTGCATATTCCGGCGAACAGGAATTATATGCTGTTGGAGCAGTAGCATAATTGTTGTGCCAAGGTGGAAAGATATAACCTGGTGATCGTGCATCGGTTGCTGTTCCGCCGCCAGTATATGTTTTTTGAACAGCCGTTGTGTACATTTCATACAATTGTTGTTGTTCGATATACGGCATCATGTAAATGTATGGTCCCCAACACTGGTCATGGGTGTTACTACCATTAGCAGTACATGCATTAGGACCACTTCGTCCTGCCGGAAGAGCTTGTAGTGTGTCGTGGTAATTGTGCAACGCCAATGTCATTTGTTTGAGATGGTTTGAACACTGCATTCGCCTTGCCGCCTCTCGTGCTGCTTGAACAGCAGGTAACAACAGAGCGATTAGCACGGCGATAATCGCAATCACCACAAGAAGTTCGACCAGTGTAAAGCCGAACGGTGAAGAGCGGAAACGAGTTAAGAGGTTTTGGGAAAAGAGATTAGAGCGTGAACACGTTTTACGGTTTGTCCCTCGCTTCCTATTCCATTTAGCCCCCCCCCCCGTATTTTAACCAATTTACCATGTTTAACATTTGCTGGTATTTCACCAACAAATTCGCCAAAAACACAACCAAAAATCTCATTAAATTTTCCATTGTCTGACTCCTTATAAAAAGGTTTACCAAAATTCCCTTGCGACATGCCCGCCGCAACACAATGACGACAAGGAAAAACAACATCTCGCAACTGAATTGGACTGAAATTAGTTTCCAAAGTTTAATCTATCCCCTCTTTTTTGTCAACAGGGATATTTTTTTCGTCAAAAGACACTGATTTTAGTTAATAGTTAGTAGGGAATAGTTAATAGTTCGCAAGCGGAATTACAACCGCAACATTGAATAATTCCGCATTGCGAACACTATTCACTGCCGGGCTTCTTTCACTAAAAATCATCCGCGCTCATCGGCGTAATCTGCGGACAATTAAATTAGACAGTTACCTATAAAGATACGATAAAGACGAATTAATAAGACAGTGCTTTATCGGAAATATCTTTACGGCACCACGCACCGTCCCAACGAATACACTTAACTGCCGTGTAAGCAGTCAGTTTCGCTTCGGAAACAGAATCGCCAAGACCTGTAACACTAAGAACACGCCCGCCGTTACTAATAATTGTTCCATCTTCGCGAATTGCAGTTCCGGCATGAAAAATTTTTGTGTTCGGCACATTAGCCGCTTCCGCCAAACCACGAACCGGAAAGCCTTTTTCATAACTTCCCGGATAACCCTTGCTCGCCATAACAACACATACCGCCGTTCGATTATCCCACTCCAACAAAGGAAGCCGATCAAGTGTTCCGTCAATTGTTGCTTCAAAAATATCCAGCAAATCGGTTTTCAGCCGCAATAAAAGCGGTTGACATTCGGGATCGCCGAATCGGGCGTTGTATTCAAGAACTTTGGGTTCTTGTTTCGTTAACATCAGCCCGGCATACAAAACTCCCCGAAATCGAATCTCCGAACAATTCAACGCATGAATCGTCGGAACAAAAATGTGTTCCTCAATCCAATGGAGTGTTGTGTCGTTGAGAATCGGCGTCGGCGAATACGCTCCCATGCCGCCGGTGTTCGGACCAATATCGCCGTCATACGCCGCCTTGTGATCTTGTGCCGGTTGAAGCGTCAAAATTGTTGCGCCGTCCGTAATCGCCAAAACACTTACCTCTTGACCATTCAAACGTTCCTCAAGAATAATCCGGTCACCAGCACTGCCAAATTCGCGGTTTTTCGTAATCCGCTCAATAGCGTCAACCGCTTCGGCTTGGTCAGAACAAACAAAAACGCCTTTACCGGCAGCAAGACCATCCGCCTTAACAACAAACGGAATATCTCGGTTATTGTCAAGAAATTGAATCGCTTCTCCTCCTGTGTGAAATGCGTGATGTGCGGCAGTTGGAACAGAACCTTTTCGGAGAATTTCTTTGCAAAAAACTTTGCTGCCCTCAATTTGTGCCGCCGCTTTATTGGGACCAAAAATCCGCAATTTCTCCGACTGAAAAGCGTCAACTATTCCGGCGCAAAGCGGTATTTCAGGACCGACAACGGTAAGACCGATTTTATTTTCTTTCGCAAATTTAATGAGTTCGGGGAAATTTGTTTCTTTAATCGGAACGTTTTCAATATCGGTTCCGTCTGTAGCGGTTCCGGCGTTGCCCGGCGCAACAAAAATTCTGCCGGCTCGCGAACTTTGCGCCAACTTCCACGCCAAAGCGTGTTCCCGACCTCCAGAACCAATAACAAGAATATTCATAGTTAGTTTATAGAAATTAGTTTAGTTTGTGATGAAATGTTGTCTGCCTTTTGAAAGATTACAAATTGAAAGATTACAAAATAAAAAAAGTTACCGTAAATGATTTGTGTACCAATCAATTGCCTGTTCAAGACCTTCATCGAAGTACACAAGCGGTTTATAACCGATCATTTTTTGTGCAAGCGAAATGTCCGCCAGCGAATGTCGAACATCGCCCGCTCGTACCTCACAATATATCGCTTCAATATTGCTTTTCATAAGTGATTTCAGTTTTGCCAGAATTTGATTTAATGAAACAGCAGCATGACAGGCAATATTAATCGGTTGCCCATTACAATTTTCCGGCGGAGCGTGCGCGGCAAGCCAGTTGGCATAGCAAACATTTTCAATGTAACAAAAATCGCGAGTCTGTTCGCCGTCACCAAAAACCTGTGGTTTTTCATTTCTCAATATTTTGCTGACAAACGCCGGAATAACAGCAGCATAAGCACCAAACGGGTCTTGCCGAGGTCCGAACACATTAAAATAACGTAACGAAACCGTCTCCATCCCGTAAGCAGCGGCATAGGCTTGTAAATAGGCTTCGCAAGCGGTTTTACTTGCCGCATACGGACTAATTGGAAGAGACGGCATCGTTTCAATTTTGGGCGATTTCGGTTGCTCTCCATAAGCCGAACTCGAAGCAGCAAACACAATCCGTTTCACCCCAGCCGCACGAGCAGATTCAAGAACCGTGAGCGTACCATTGACATTCACATCGTGCGATGTTACCGGATCCGCAACACTACGCGGTACCGAACCAAGAGCACCTTCATGAAAAACCGCAACACAACCTTGTAACGCAAAATCAACAGTTTCACGATTCCGAATATCACCCTCAATAATCGTAATCCGATCTTGAATTTCTGTTAAATTTTCACGTTTTCCGGTGGCGAAGTTGTCAAGAACAACAACATCGTGACCTTGATTCAGAATATATCGCGCAAGATTGGAACCAATAAATCCGGCTCCTCCGGTAATCAAATATTTCATCGTAATTAAGCGGTTTTATGTTGTAATAAATAAAAATAATAAATAAAAGGATTTTTCTGTTTGGCGGAAAATTGGCGGAAAAAAACGGTTTAACCTCTCGGCATAGCGATTATACCGCTACGAACCAATTCAATAATCCCAAACGGACGCATTGTATCGACAAAACTGGTGAGTTTTGATTCGTTGCCGGAAACTTCAATCATCATCGACGTATTGCTGACATCAACAACTTTTGCACGGAAAATGTTGACCATTTCGAGAATTTTGCTGCGTGCGCCGGGCAAGGCTTCAACTTTAATAAGCATCAAATCACGTTCCACATGATTTTTATCAGTGAGGTCTTCGGCGCGTACAACTGTTACAATTTTACGAAGTTGTTTGAGAACTTGCTCCCGAACTTTTTCATCGCCGACAACAACATAAGTCATTCGGGACAATTGGCTATTTTCTGTTTCACCAACTGCCAAACTATCAATATTATACCCGCGAGAGGCAAGCATTCCGGAAATATGGGACAAAACCCCGGGCACATTCTGAACAAGAGCAGAAATAACGTGTCGCATAATCGTCAACAAAATTAAGAAAACAAATCTGTTTACACAGTTAAAAGGTTTACATACTTAAAGAAAATCAGGAAGACATACAGAATAGCATATTCTCAATAATTGACAAGACCTCTGATTAGTTAATAGTTAATAGTTAGTAGTGAATAGTGAATAGTTAAAAATAATTTGCGTTTATCCCAAGTGTCATTTGCGGATTGGTTTCTTTATAAATTTTATAACGAATATAAAATATTTTGCGTGAACTTTGACGGTTTGACTTTGTTGATACGGATTTATCGGATGATTCCAAATTCATGAACGGCTTCAACTAGAGCGATAGCGTTTTCGACGGGAGTTTGCGGCATAATTCCATGTCCGAGATTGAAAATAAATCCCGAACGCCGTTCTACTTGACGTAAAAGATGTTGAACCGATTGCCGAATCAAATCGCGATTCGTCAGCAAAATTGCCGGATCAAGATTTCCTTGAACCGCATAATCGGCACCAATCATTTCCCACGCCTGTTTAATAGTAATACGCCAATCAATTCCAATAACATGTCCACCGGCATCGCGAATATCCGTCAATAAAATAGGATTCCCCGGCGCAAAATGAATAATAGGAGTTCCGGGCATAATTAAATCAATTAACATTCGGGAATAAGGTTTCACATATTTTTTGTAATCTTCGTTGGAAAGACAACCAACCCAACTATCAAATATCTGAACAATTTGAACACCGGCATTGATTTGACTGTTAAGATAACGAGCCGTGGAGATGGCAAATGTTCGCATTATTTTTTGCCATTCGTCTGGATAAATGTGCATAAACGCTTTAACTTGCCGGAAATTACGGCTACTGTTACCTTCAATAGCGTAAGCCGCCAAAGTGAACGGCGCACCGGCAAAACCAATCAACGGTAATGAATCATCAAGACCTTCGCGGGTGTAACGGATTGTATTCATTACAAATTCCAATGGTTCAACAGTTTCCAACTCGCGAATCAATTTGGCGTCTGACGAATTTCGGATTGGATTGTTAATTTTGGGACCTCCATCCGGTTCAAATTCGAGTTCGAATCCCATTGGTTCCAGAATGAGCAGAATGTCCGAAAAAATGATCGCTGCATCAACTCCAAGACGTTGAACCGCCGTAAGCATGACTTCGGCGGCAAGTTCCGGTGTTTTGCAAAGTTCCATAAATGAGATGCGTTCACGGACTTTTCTGTATTCCGGCATGTACCGACCTGCTTGACGCATTAACCAAATTGGTACGGATTTGGTCTGCTGACATCGTGCCGCCCGCATCATCGGACTGTTTTCCCATTGCTTCGCCATAAATCGTAATTACGTAATTGTTGAAAAGTTCAGATTAAAATATTTCGTTGCTTCATTACAGTATTAATAAGCAGTAATAAGCATTAAGTCAATGATTACCAAAAGTCAAAAGTATATCAAAAATTCGGGAACAGCACAACATACGCAGTCAATCAAGAGTCGGTTAATCAAAAGTCAGTTATATTGATTATTGTAATTGATTACAATATTTTGAGTTGTTCAAAATCTTCAAAACCGTTGAAATAATATTACAGAATAATATTACAGAATAATATCACAGATTTTCACGGTAAGAGGAAGACAATCAATCGTTTGGGACCGTGAACACCGAGAATGAGTATTTTTTCAATATCGGCGGTTCGGCTGGGTCCGGTAACAATTACAAATTCACCGTTGGTTGCGGTTTCGAGTTTGGGTTTCATTTCCGCCCAAACAGCGGGCAGATTTTCCCGAAGCATCGACGTTTCGGCAACAACAATCGAAATCGGCATCAAATACGTTGTTAGCCGATCAAACGCCGTTGGCGCAACAAAAAGACAACTTCCCGTATCGGCAAGTAAATATTCCGGTGAAACAAGACCGGCATCCAGTTTCGCCAACTCTTTTTGAATATTATCGCCGAAATCCGTTGTTGCGAAAACAAAATTTCTATTTTGATTTTGCGGAGTATTCTTTTGCGGTGCGTCCAATTTTTGTACGTCCAATAATTGTTCGGCAATTTTGCGGCTCAAGGGACGATCAAGTACGGCAAGTTGCGTGGCGTTGATTGTGTTCAGTAATTCATCAATTTGCCGAACCGCATGGGAGAAATCGTTGCACAAGACAAATTCGCCCTTAACCGTTTCAAGATTTTTTTGAAAATGTTCGGTCATTTCGGCTGGTGAATTTCCGCGAATTTCCCAAACTTTTGGTATTGGCGGAATTGGCAACGGATTTTGTTTCCGATCTTCGATAGCGGTACGAATTTTGTTTAGAATTGCTTGTTGGGTTGTCATAATTGAGAGTTTTCGGTAAAGGCAAAACGAATTATTGCAACGATCTTGTCTGCAGATTACATAAATTGTTTTTAAAAAATCTGCGTTTATCTGCGGACGAATTTTTTTGATTCTGCGGTTAAAAAACAGACGGTTACAATTCTATTCTTCCTCTTCGGCGAGTTCGGCGGAGGCGATAATTTGTTGTTGAATATTGCCCGGCACAACATCGTAACGCAAAAATTCAATACCGTAACTTCCTTGTCCGCCGGTCATTGACGCTAATGTCCGGTTGTAGGTCATAACTTCAGACAACGGGACTTCCGCAGTAATTGTCTGCATTCCGCCGCCCGCATCGTCAATCCCCAAGGGACGTCCGCGCCGGTTTGGCAAATCACTGTTGACATCGCCGACATTCGCCATCGGAACAGTAACTTCCATTTTGACAATTGGTTCCAAAATTGCCGGTTTTGCTTTTTGGAATACTTCTTTGAATGCCATTGAGCCGGCTGTTTTGAAGGCGTGTTCGTTTGAATCGACATCGTGATATTTTCCGTGAAACAATTCCACGCAAACATCCTGAACCTGATAACCGGCAATAACTCCTTTGCCCATTCGTTCTTTGAATCCTTTTTCGATTGCCGGAAAAAAGTTGGACGGAATCACTCCGCCGACAATCGAATCAATCCAAAGAAAATTTGTTGTTGAGTCATAATGGAAATCTTTCATTGAGGGGAATTGATCTTTATTGTTTGAATAGGCTTCGGGGTCAGTTCCTTTTGGGAAGGGATACATCCGAATATGTACTTCGCCGAATTGTCCCGCTCCGCCGGATTGTTTTTTGTGCCGGTACATTCCTTCGGCATTTGTCTGAATTGTTTCCCGATAAGCGATTTTGGGTTCTTTTGTATCGAGTTCCACTTTATCGCGGCGTTTGAGCCGTTCACGAATAACCTGAAGATGCAATTCGCTCATTCCGGTAATAACGAGTTGTTTTGTTTGTTCATTCCGTTCAGTGAGAAATGTCTGATCTTCTTGCGTGATTTTTGCCAAAGCACCGGACAATTTCGCTTCATCACCTCGACTTTTCGGAGCGGCGGCAAGTCCGACCATTGGAGTAGGGAAAGGGAACGAGTCCATCAGATAATCGCCAAGAGTTGTACAAGTCATCAACTCTTCAAGTTTAGCAACCGCAACAATCATGCCCGGCGTGGCTTCGTCCACAGGTTTTGTTTCGTTGGCTTGCATCTGAAAAAGTTGCGCAATTTTAATTCCGCGCCGGCTGGTTGATGCTGCAATAGATTGACCGTTTTTAAGAGTTCCGCTGTAAACCCGAATAAAATTCAACTTCTGAACAAACGGATCAATTCGCGTTTTGAAAACCTGAGCAATAACGGGTTCGTTGGGATCGGTTTTAATTTCGATTTCTTCGCCGTTTTGATTTTTGGCTTTTCGTTGAATTTTATCGGGAGCCAAACCGCAAAGAGCCAAAGCGTCCAGTAATTCATTGAATCCGACTTTGGTTTTACCGGAGACGCAAACGATAGGAATGAGGGTTCCGTCGAGAATTGCCTGTTGCATAAGAACGGCGAGTTCTTCTGGTGTTGGCGGATTTCCTTCGAGATATTTTTCCATTGCGGATTCGTCAACCGTAACAATTGTTTCGATAAGACTATCGCGGTATTTTGATTCTTCATTGAAGGAATTAACAACACCTTTGAAATCATGTCCTTCGCCGTTTGGAGTATTGAGCGGAACGCATTCGGGACCAAAAACATCCTGTACCAATTTGAGTAATTTTTCAAAATTAACTTTTTCATCGTCCATTTTATTGAGGACGAGGATTCGACCGAGTCCGGCTTTTTTGGCTTCGGCGAAAACGCGGCGGGTATTGACTTCGATACCGGCGGAGGCGTTAATCACAATTGCTGCCGTATCCACGCCCCAGAGTGCGCCGATTGTTTGACCGATAAAATCGGGATAGCCCGGTGTATCGATAATATTAAAAAGTTTATTTTGATATTCAAAATGGATAACACTTGTTTCAATGGTATATTTATGTGCTTTTTCTTCTTCGTCGAAATCACAGATACTTGTTCCGTCGTCGACGTTTGCCAATTTTTTGATGGTTCCGGTTTCATTGAGCATGGCGTCTGCCAATGTTGTTTTTCCTGATCCGCCGTGTCCGCAAAGAGCAATATTCCGAATATCCGCGACGTTGTATTTAGTCATTGTTTTGATCCTTTGTCGTCTAAAAATGGTTAATATTTAGGAACCATATCTCTGCACGGTTCCATAAAATTCAATAAAGTGTTATTCTACAAAGTCCCCGTTCACTATTCAAGCCCCCTGTTCTAGTGGAGAGTTGATAATTGATAATGGAGAGTTTCGCAACGCGGAATTTTTACCAAAACATTTTGGTAAAAATTCCGCTTGTGCCAACACTATCCACTCTCAACTATCAACTAAAAACCAACCTCATTTTCACCTAATTTCTTAAACAAAACAACCTCTGTAGCAAAAGGTTACCAAACCGAATGGATTTTAGAACCTATTCGGTTCAATTTGCTAGGTTTTCGGTTCAAACGCAGACGCTGCGAGTTAGATTGTCGGCAACCTGAGTTAAATTCCCATGAATCCGAGTTAAATTCCTAACACAATTCTAACAAAAAATAAAGAGAGTTTTTTAGAAGTTTCCTAAAATTAAATTTTCTTCTCTGTGAACACTGTGCTCTGTGTGGTTAAATGGATTGTAATCATTCACGGTAATAGGTTTAAATCGTAAAGACACAATGTATTGCGTCTCTAGTGAGTTGATGATTTTTCAATCTTAACCCCGCAGGGGTGTGATGTGCATAACCGTAGGTGTAGCGCAGCGGAACCTACGGATCGGCAACACCCAACACCATTTTTCAAAGCCCCGCACGGGGCGAGATTATGGTTGTTCGGG
>JAISNF010000644.1 GCA_031276415.1 Planctomycetaceae bacterium | reverse complement strand
GACTCATGCGGAATTTTTCACACTCAACTATCCGTTCAAATTTTGTCCCTTCAAAAGGACTGGGGAACTCTGGAAAATTGAACCCGCCGCAATACGGCAGGTTCATTTTTTTCTGTACCGAAAAGCGGTTGGTTAGACGAACCATTTCGGTAACGCTATCTTTGATGCTTTCGAATACATTGTAAAATGATTCGAATTAGTACCTGGTGAAGCTGCCGTTCCGTTGTTGGCGTCACCGTAATAAACATCAACCTGAATCTGGATATTCAAACCCTTGACACTACTGAAATTCGTATCGTTAATGCCAAGTTTACTGAAAATATCCGCAAAAGTTGCCGTCCCGACGAGATCGGTAACTTTCTTGTCCGTTGAAGATGTTTTGGCGGAATCCACTGTTACAGTAGCATTGGTAACCTTTGCTGCTCCAACTAATTGACCGGTTGCTTTGTCTGTTTTGTTATCCACTGAAGCGATTATTGTATAAACGTACAATGGATCACCGGCATTGGCAGGTTTCAAGGAACCGAGTTGTTGCTTAGCGGACGCAGCCATACCATCAACACGCGCCATTGAATTACCAACAAGTTTCAAACCAAAGGATGAATTACTATCCAACGTGAAACCGTTTTTGGTAATTGTTGCTTGTGGAACTGTTGCGGTTTTGATTTTCAGTTCCTTACTCGCTACGACTTTCTTCACACCGCTCCAACCACCACTATATGCGGCATCGGTTGTAACGATACGGAAAAAATACTGCGAATTAGGGGCAAGTTTTCCAATCTGAATATCACCTTTAACCGCTTCAGGATCACCGGTATAGTCACTACCAAGCCAAACCTTAGCGGCATTCCAATCTGGTTTGCCTTTGGCATCAACGGCATTGGTGTATTCGATGTAGTACAAATCACCGGCACCAGCACCTTTGGAAGGAGCGGAAACATTGATTTTAACAGTGTTAATCGTTGTACCTTTGGCATCTTTCAGTGTGCCGCTCATAAAATCAGTTGCGTTAATTGTAGCGGTTTTCCCTTTGGAAACCATACCCGGAATCGAACCAACCGTCTGAACTGTTACGGTATATTTCGCCTTCGGAGTCAACGTTAATCCGCCATCGGCGTTAAAATCAAATGTCGTGCCTGTTGAACTTCCTGTAACATTTCCCGTGTAAAGAATCGCTTTATTGGCATCTGTTACAGTTACAATATAAAGAGCGCCGTCTTTGGCTCCGGCAAGTGTAATTTTAACGTTATTTCCCGTATTGGAATTACTTACCTGCGTAACAGCAGTAATATCTTCGGTAACAGTTGGGGCTTTAGCAACCGCAACACCTGTTTTCGTTACACCGGCACCGGCACTTCCTGTTCCCGTAGTATTCCACGTCGTTGCATTTTGAGCGGTAGTATAAGTTACAAGAGCCTCAACATTGAAATCGTATTTGGTATTCCAAGTAAGATTCTCAAACACCGCTTCATTGGTTCCTTTCGCAACATAAATTACTTTCGAAGGTCCGGCGGCTGCACCGTTTTTAATCGTTGCAGTAACACGATAACCCGTTACTTCATACTTAAAATCACCGGCAGCCTTGGGGGCTGAAGCCGTTGCAGTACCCGAAAAATGATCCGATGCGGCAGTCCATTTAACCGTGTACTTGTTTTTAATTTTCGGATCAGCCGTTGCCGTTACACCTTTAACATTTTTCGTTGCCGGATAAGCATTCGTGGCATCTGTCGCTCCAACATTGCTAGTAATATTCGCAACAGCCGCAGAAATACTTCCTGTAGCGGAAATTGTTCCATCCGTACCAACAGCAAATGCATAAACATACTCATTCGATGCGACTTTCAAATTTATGGTTGTCGTTGTCGATTTCGGTACATAAACCAAGTCTGTAAATTTCACGTCGGCTTTAGCGGGAGCAGTCGTTCCTGTTGTTACGCCAACATAGAAACCGACCGTTTTATTTGTGGTTTCGGTGCCGTTGGCTGTTAATGTTACAGTTGTTCCGCCGGGAGTATTCGCAAGAGCGGCAGTTGTCGGTGCGCCGGGTTGTGCCGGTGCAACAGCACCTGCGGCAGCAATTGTTCCCGTATTAACATAGGTTGGTGTTGCGGGAATATTGTTTGTCGCCGTTGCCGTTACAACAATTTTAATGCGTGTATTTTTAGCGAGAACGGCATCGCTGAAGTCGCCTGTTCCTGCATTAAATGCATCGCCGATTTTTTGTGTAATTTCCAGTTTCGAGCCCGGATTTATTGTACGAGTAATCGTATTGGTTCCGTCCGAAAGTGTAACTTTATAACCGCCGTTGTAATTCGCCGGTGGTTTCCATGCGACTTTGACATTAGCAGGTTTGGTACCACTTGCTTTGGCATAAGTTGCTTTGACATCGGTCGGAGGTCCTACTGTTACTTTAACGGCGTCGCCTGTTGCTAACGTCTTAAATTCACCAGCGGCAGCAACAACTCCTGTTTTGTTCACAGCGGAGGCTGTTTTATCTGATGGATTGGTCAATGTCAAATCGGTTGTAACAGTAAACTTATAACTCGTCGCAGAATTACCAACCGGCAATCCCGTTATTGTGTACGATGTTTTTGTACCGGCATCAATCGTTCTAATAAATGTATCGCTGCTATCAAAAATATTGATACTGTATTTTGCACCTTTTGGCAAAACGGCTTTCCAACCGTTATTGGCATCACCGGACTTGACGAATTTTGTCGGTTTTCCCCAAGTAATTGTAACTTGATCTGTCGTTGCTCCGCTTGGTGTTACAATTGCATCCGTCACCGCAGCAGAGTAAACGGGACTGGTTGATGCTGCCAATGGAGTAACTAAGTTTCTAGCGGCAAAAGCGGCTGCTCGCGTTGCAGCAACACGAAGCGCAGTCGCATTAGTTGCAATATTATCCATTGTTACGTTAACGGACTGATCGATAAAGTTACGAGATGCCGTAGTATCGGCAGTTTGTACGAAATCCGGTACAGGATTATCGTCAATTCCTAACGGGTTAATGCTAAGCAATTCCCGATTTTCGAGGGATTCCATTCCCAAAATTCGTTTTGAAAGTTTATTTTTCAAACGTTTCTTTGGATAAAAATTTGTTGACATGGTAAATTCTCCTTACATTAATTGGAAAAAATTATTTAGTGGAGAGTGAAATTAGGTTTAGTAGTGATGAAATGATATTTTGTTACATTTCATTATTATCTATTAACTAGTTGCCTTTCCACTTCAAAACACCTCACCATGAGGCTTGGAAACGTAAATTCAAACACAAAATACAAACCTTTTTTAAGACAAAAATTTGTCTTTTGAAGTTTCTTAGACGGCTCATGTAAATTCGTACTTTTATTAGTTTGCCGTATTATTTGTATCGGTTTTGTCTTTTCAAAACACGTTCTGAAACCTGTTATAGAGATTAACTGATTGACTTGTTGCAGAATTTGTCAAAGACAGGATATCAGAGACAGGATAATTTCGTTCAAAATTTCCTGTTAAAGAACTTCTAAAAACCAGATTCTAACTTAAAATGTTAGTAAGTTCTTATGTTTCAATTATATGACACCAAGATAAATATTGTAATAAATTATCTTGTTTCTGTTGGTGCTCTTTAACGATCTCTTTAATGATCGTTGTCATCTTGTTTAAGGATTTTCATTTTTACTCCCATGATCTAATACGTTATTAACAAAAAAAGTTTTATAAAAAATAAAATAGTTCTGATTTATCAAAATTCCTCAGAGGTGTACAATTATTTATAATGAAACAACAAATCCGATATGAACCGCAACTGATGTGAATAAGAATACAAACGATTAGCGTCTATTTTTTGTTCAAATTTTTGTTCAAATAAATACATTCAAAACTTTTCAGAGTCATTGTTCAGTGTCATTGAAAATCATAGTTGCCTTTGAAAGGCTCAGAAAACAATAGGCAAATAGTCAATTGTTTGTTTTGCATCATTGTTTATCACGAAGTTGAATACATTACGAATGAAAGATAAACAATGTTTACTATTTTTGGAAAAATTTTCCTAATTGTTAAAAACTACCATCTACGCTCATAGATCAGGCAATTATCACAAAATAAATAGATTAAATAAAATATAACATTAAATAATGTTAAAATACGATGAATATATTGACTTTTTATTTTGCTCTGATTAGTGAGATTAAGTAAGTTTTATCGAATAAACCGATTTTTATGAGTTGGGATTTGTCAATTTGGGATTTATGGGTTTGGAATTTTTTTGCCGGTTGGTAAGATAATGATGGTTTTCTTAAAATACTCATCATTTTTATCTTGATTCATTTTGCCCAAAAGTGTATTCTTCCCGAACCAAAAAAGAGATTCAATAGAAAATTGATTCGATAATTATGGAAATGTTCGTGAAAATTGTTAAAAAAATTGTTGTTACCTCCGCCAGCATTTCTCTAAAAAGAATAATAGAAAAGATACGTAAAATACGGATTTTTTTGATGTCAATTATTTTCATGGTTTTACACTTTTTGAGCAAAACCGTATTTAATTCATCATCTGATTCGGACAAATTGCAGAAAAAACAAAGTTGGTTTCATTGGTTTTACCACAGTTTTTTAAAAAAGTGCAGTTTAATATTTTATTTTGCGGTTCTTTGTTTTGCTGTTATCGGGGCTTATACGCTGTTGAAAAAGGTGCCACAATTGAATATTCTCTTTGAAAATATTCATAATTCAGAAAAAGTCAGTAATTCACAATTAGAATCGGCATCGGATAAAGGAATTTCCGATGTGTATGATTCGGTTCAATCCGTTCAATCGTTTCAAAATACTCAGCCTTTTGTTTTGCCGCCGCAAATTCAAAGTTCCAATACGTCAAATTCTTTCAAAGTACCGTCATCTTTTCCGTATTCCGTGCCATTGTTGCCAATCGGATCAGAAACTCCAGCATTGTTGGCAACAGAAACTAAATTACCGCCTGCTTCTACAAGTCCCACAAATACTGCAAACGTTACAAATCACGTAAATTCTATAAACTCTACAAATTCCGAAGCGCTGCCATTTGTTGCCACTAATTCTGAAACGGTTACCATAGCACCTTTTGTTCCGTCACAACCTGTTTCAAATCAACAAGTTACAATTCATTCGGTTCCAAATCAACAAGTTCAGAATCCAACGCCTTCGTTCCAAGCGGCTCCATTCCGAACGGTTCCAATACAAGCACAAATACCAACTCCGGTTCAATCGCCGCCGCCGGATAATCCGGTTAATTGGGATGGTCCGGTTACAGAAATTGTTTATATTCCTTCTGCGGATGTTTCGGATTCATGGAATAGTTCAGATGTTACGGAATTTTCCGCCGAATCGTTTGAATCATTATCAAAACCGGTTGATCAGAAAAATATTATTGCTTCGGATAATTGGGTTAAACATCGTCCTGTTGTTACAAATAATCCGCAGACAATGAAGCCGCCAATGCGACAGACAATGGCAACGGCAACTCCGTTTGAGTCTGCTGAAAAAAACACGGCACTGTTTACTGATTCTGTTCCAATTAATTCCCCGAAACAATTGTATTCGCAAAAATTACCTTTGCCGGAAGAAAAAGATACTCCGGTTAAGTTGGATGATTACCGGCAAACTTCAACTCATACAGATGTTACATTTATTCCGGCGTCACCGTTGAAAAACGAAGAACAACCGGTCATGTCTTTTGTTACGCAAAAAAATGTAAAGGCGGAAAAAAACAATGCCAAAGAAATCGTTCTTGTTACAGCAAATTTGCCGGTTGAATCGAAACAGACAACAGTAAAACAGGCAACCATAAAATCAGAAACGAAAAAATCTTTTGCAGATACAAAACCAATGGTTTCAGAAACAGTTTCTAAAACAGTTTCAGAAACAGTTCCTACAACAGTACCTGAAACGAAAACAATTGATACGGTTCTTCCATTTGCTGCGGTTGAAAATTCACCGGCTGCGCCGACAACAGAAATTTCGGAACAACAAACCGCATCAATAATTTCGGAACAACAAATTGCTCCGAAAATTCGTAAAACGATGGAATGTTTCAACAAAGCCGCATTGATACCTCAACCCAATAATCTTTTTTCTGTAACAAATCAGCCCGTAACAAATCAACAAGAAACGTTACAAAATTCTTATACTCTTAATAATAATCCCTACACCATCAACAATACACATAGTTGCGATGACTTAACTTGTGGTGAAGATGGTTGTTCTTCTTATTCGTTACGAGGGATTTTTCGACACTTAAACGAACAGACAATAAAATATGGACTTTGTAACGATTGCGGTTTTTCGCGATGTAACAATAAAACGCTCGGATCATGGTATTACGATGGTTGGCTTGCCGGCGGAGCGTTTATGAATACTCATTATCCCGAAAATCGCAACAATTTTCCTCTTTACTATAATGATCGAAATGCCGAAGCGGTTGTGAATCAACTTTATTTGACGTTTGGTCGGCGTATCAATCCGCGTGCTGCTCGTTGGGATTTTGGGGGACGAATTGATCTTCTTTATGGAACCGATTATTTTTTTACCAGTTCACTCGGTTTGGAAACGCGGCGTTACAATTATATTTTTCCCGATCTACCTACACTGGAACCGTTGGAAGCCGCTTTGCATTGGAATTCAAACTCTGGTGTGCGGCGTCTTGGAACTGTTCCACTTTACGGTCTTTCACTGCCGCAAACTTACGCTGAATTGTTTATTCCGATTGGCAATGGTGTTACGGTTAAAGCGGGACATTTTTATTCAGGAATGGGATTGGAATCGGCAATGTCGCCGGAAAATTTCTTTTATTCCCATTCTTACAGTTTTATGTACGGTTCACCAACTACTTTAACCGGAATAATTGCAACAGCCAAAATTTCGTCACGTTTTTCTGTTTTGCTCGGATTATCACGCGGTTGGAATGCATTCGATAAACCAAACAATAATTTAAGCGGGCTTGGCGGTTTGGAATGGAAAAGTTTCGATAAACGAAACGCTTTTTCATTTTTAATTCATTCCGGTGAAGAGTCTTTCCGAAACGGCGACAACCGAACTCATTACGCTATGACATGGCAACATCAATTGACTCCGCGATGGCATTACGCATTGGAACACACTTTCGGTAACGAAAAAAATGGAGCCGCATTGAATTTGC
The DNA here is from genome assembly GCA_031276415.1 of Planctomycetaceae bacterium. Classification (GTDB taxonomy): domain Bacteria; phylum Planctomycetota; class Planctomycetia; order Pirellulales; family Thermoguttaceae; genus WRKP01. The sequence goes on along the minus strand of JAISNF010000644.1, from coordinate 2,567 downwards.
TTGACGAAACAAGAGGAACCGCACAATGGTATTCTTTGGCTCAATATTTGCAATGGAAATGGAGTGAAAAATTCACGTTTGGGTTACGCGGCGAATGGTTCCGTGATGACGGACAATCTCGTATCCAAAAAGATTTTATTGACTCTATTCTTTTTCGTTTGGAAGGCAAAGACTACTTTCAAATAACACTTGGTGCCAATTGGAAACCAACCCGTTACATTACTATCCGACCGGAAATTCGTTACGATTGGTCAAATGTTGTTATTACCGATGCTGCAACCGGTAATCAAAACGGCATTTATAGCAACAATAAAAAACAAATGCTCAGTGTTGCTATTGACGGCATTTTCCGATTCTAAAAAAATTCTAAAAAAATTCTAAAAAAAATTCTAAAAAATAGACACAATCCCGACAGCGATTGATTTTTCTGTAACAGTCTATTTTATTTTTATTCTGATTAATTATTTTTTCCAAAATATTACTCTCAAAAATATAAAATAATCAGAAAATTTTTTTACCGGTATGTTAATTTTGATACCGTTAAAATCGGTTTATTTGATATAAATTCAATTTTATCTGTTAAAAAAATCATTTTTCTGTTAATTCACAAAATTTTAATTGAATGTATTATTTTTTTATAATAATATTAGTTTGTCGGTTAATTAAAGTTACGATGCGGTTACGAATAATAAACATGACCGTACTAAATTAAATTGTGAAGTTTCTTCAGGCTTTCAACATTATTTTAGGTAAATTAGGCAAATTATGGCACATCGTATTTTGGATTTTTCGCAAAATCCGCTTCGTTTGAGGACACGGCTCAAACAACTCGTTGTCCAACCGGAAAACGAACCGCCGCAAACTATTCCGCTTGAAGATATTGCGGTGCTGATTGTTTCACATCCGCAAGTCTCGTTTTCGCAAGCGGTTCTGGAAGGAATTGCTGAAAATGGTGCGGTTTTGATTGCTTGCAATAGAAAATCATTGCCTATCGGAATGTTTGTTCCGTTGGCGGGACATCATCAACCTTCACGGCGAATTTCGTTGCAAATAAGTACCTCAACGCCTTTGATAAAACGTGCATGGCAACAAATTGTTCGGGCAAAAATAGTAGCACAATCAAAACTTCTGGATTCTTTGTTTGGTTTTGACAAAGGACTTTTAAGATTGTCGCAAAGAGTTCGCAGTGGTGATCCCGATAATGTCGAAGCGATGGCGGCGCGTCGGTATTGGTCGCAACTTTTCGCCGGATTCGACTTCAAACGCAAACCGGAAGGCGATGATGATATAAATATACGTCTTAATTTTGGTTATGGGGTATTGCGTGGGATTGTTGCGCGGGCAATTTGTGCGAGTGGTTTTCATCCGGCAATCGGTTTGCACCATCATAATCAATACAATGCTTATTGTTTAGCGGACGATTTAATGGAACCTTTTCGTCCGTTGGTTGATCGGGTGGTTCGTTCGCAATTTTTGGAAACTGGGCATGTTGGGGGACTTACACCGGAGTTGAAATCGGAACTGATTGAGCCGCTTTTGGGGCGATTTTTGTTGAACGGAGAGTTACGAACTCTTTTTGAGGTAGTAACAAACATGGCGGCGTCTTTGGTTCAATTTTTTTCGAAGGAAAGAAAGGAATTATTGATTCCAGATTCATTTGAGAGTATTTCGGAGGAAAAACCATTTTAAATTGATGATAATAATAAACTTTGATAAAATTTATTTTCCCATGCCAAGACAAGAATATGTATTTTCGGGGTATAAATCCATGTGGTTAGTAACTATGTTTGATCTTCCGGTCAAGACGAAGAAAGATCGCAAAATTTACGCAAATTTCAGGAAATCGCTTCTTGAACTGGGATTTTCGATGATTCAGTTTTCGGTTTACGTGCGTTTTTGCAATGGCGAGGAATTTGCCCAAAAGTACCGCAAGGCGATTCGCAATGCGTTACCTGAATACGGTCAAGTCAGGATTTTAACTCTGACTGACCGTCAATTTGAAAAAATGGAAAATTACGTCGGAAAAATCCTAAATCCCAATGAAAATGCTCCGAAACAACTCACTTTTTTCTAATTTCAGGGAACCTAACTCGTTTATTTTCAACAACTTGCCGAAAACATAGTATATCCGAACAACAATTCCCTGTAAACCATAGCATAATCTAAGTTCAACAGCATAATCAAATAAGTATATCCGAACAACAATTCCCTGTAAACCATAGCAACGTCATATTTTTAATATTCAAAACCTCAAGTATATCCGAACAACAATTCCCTGTAAACCATAGCGCGATTTGTTTGTTCTTGGATCAACGTTGCAGTATATCCGAACAACAATTCCCTGTAAACCATAGCAATGATTTAGCGATGCAATTATTAGACAGAAGTATATCCGAACAACAATTCCCTGTAAACCATAGCTTGGCTTCCAATGGGAGAAATGTGATTTTCAGTATATCCGAACAACAATTCCCTGTAAACCATAGCAAGACCTTCATTGGATACGCGAAAAAATGTAGTATATCCGAACAACAATTCCCTGTAAACCATAGCATGTCGTTGCCGGT
>JAISNF010000626.1 GCA_031276415.1 Planctomycetaceae bacterium | reverse complement strand
TATCTTGCCCGGCGGCGTGAAACGGTAAACACAGGAACGTAAAGAATAAAACCGAAACAACAATCGTATCGGAAATTTTTGAATCGGAAATTTTCGGTTTGGTTATTATTGAAATGATTTTTAACCGAAGAGCATTGACAAGATAAACCGCTCCAGTTAACGCCGCACCGTACACAATTCCGTTAAAAATTGTTGCGAATAATGTGAGACCGGGTACAAAAATTAAAACCGTTCCTAAAATTAAAAGTCCAAACACAAATTTCGTCCGATATTTGCAGGATTGACCGATACCAAACAAACCAAGCAAAACAACAACCCAAAACGTAATCCATCCCCAACATTCCCCGACTGTAACGCGTGATAATTGCACGGAAATATCTTGGGCATTCCTGTTACCGACAACTGTATAATTATGTTCGTTAATAGTTGCTTCTTTTTCCGAAACAATAACAGATACCGGTTGTATTGACTGAAGACGCCGTATGAAAGGAGTCGCCATTTTGCCGTTTGATAATTCTTGCGACAATTCTTTTGAATCCGATTTCGATGATTCCAATATTTGTTCATTTGTAACAGAAATAGTGTCATTAACAGTAACACTTTGTTGCTCAATATTTTTAGGCTCAAGACCTCCTGTTGCAACAATGTGAGATTTAGGCATAGTTAAATTTGCAATATCAGTTTTCGATGACATTCCTGACGTGTATTCTCCTCCCGCAATAATAACAAATTCATTGTCTTTATTATAATATTCCGCACGATAATTTGGATCATGGTTACTTTGAAAACGGGGTTCTGCATGAATAAACATTTTCTCAATAGATATGGAATTCCGTAATTTAACAGGTCGGTACGTCAGAAGATTAAAGAAACCGATTGCGTTTCGGAAAAGATGAAACAACGCCGGTTGCGGTTCTCGTAACACCGAATCGCCGATCCGAATTATTTCGTAACCGGAAGGCGGAATGATATTCCAGGACGTTTGCGTAATCGGAATTTTTTCGTTTCCATTTTTTCCGCCAAGCGAAAGAGCCGGAAAATCCAACGTCAACGAATTTTTTGAAATATCAACAAAATGCTTTTGACTTCGATAAAGCAACACAAGTTTTTGAAAACCGCCATTATTTCGTGCAGAAACAGGAATCAAAATATCATCGCCAACACGTTGTGCTTTGATCGCTTGACCGTCAAGCGTTATCGACCAAAGTTGGTCCGTTTTATTGAGCGAAGTTCTGATATTGGCAGTTCCTCCGGCGGTTTGAATTTCGTACAAAACCGAATAAAGAACTCCGGCATTTGTCGCGGTACGATCCGAGCGATCAATTCTTGCCGTTACAGAAACAAGATTTATCAGCGCGGAAAGAAGTTCCGTTGTCTGATTTTTCCGAATATCAATCGTAACAGTATTTTGCGAATCGGTTACAGAATAAACCCCAAGCAGCCGTTTGCCCGGACGATATTCCGCAACAGAAAGTTCTCCCGCATCAACAGGACGTAAAACCAATTTACCGTTGCGCTCCGTCGGAATTGTAAGATCAAGTTCCTCATTCGCTTCAACAGCAATAAGACTGGATTGCCACGCCGTATTTTCTACAATAATCGGCGGCAGTTCAAAATGTGTTACGGTATCGGCAAAAGTTTGTTCGGCAATAGGTTGCTCAAAATCGACTCCAATCCGTACTTTTTCGTTCATCGGTTTGGCAAACAAAATTTTCCATCGCCGAAATTTTTGTCCGTTTATTTCGGTTTCTTCAATTAACGTTTCTTTAATATCAAGCCCGTTGAGTCCGTGAATCGAAGGAGTCGGCGGCGTAGAAATCGGAAGCAATAACGTTAATTGGCGTATTGACGCCTGCTCAATGGAACAATCAATTTCGTAACGAACACGGAATAACGCCGGTTCAAAACAATAAAAAGAAATCGCCCCGGCTTTAAGATGCGGTTGCAATTTTTCAAGACGAAGCGATAATGCAAACGGCGTTGTTGAATATTGAAACGATAAATTCTCGTTGAGAGCGGTTAAATGTTCCGTTTGAGCGGGAATAATTTCCCAATCGTCTTCAAAATTATTCTGAACAGAAATATTGCCTTGTTCGTTGACAGAACCGTTTATCCGAATAACAGGATATTGCAACATTTTTTCTGAATTGTTTTTTGAGTTGTTTTCTGCGTTGTTTTGAAACCAGTCTGAAACATTACCTGCGGCACGTAACGAAAAATTTACAGATTCTCCGCCGACAATTCCTTTTGAAAAACGAACAATAATTTTCCTGAATACATTCTCTGACTTTTTTTCAGAAACATTTTCTGATATTTTTTCGGAATTATCTGAAACGTTTTCAGCATAAACAAAACGAAAATCAATCGGTTGTCCGTCGGCATTGAGGACATTCAATACGTTCCAGTTTTCAGGAATTTCCAGTGTTGTTTCAAAAATTTTTCCAGTTCGGGGCGTTATTTTTGCAGCATATTGAAGAACCGGTTCCTTTTCCGATAAGATCAAATTTTGTGTCGTTTCAATAACAAAATCAGTTTCGGCTCTGCGGAATTTTGCTGTAACATTTTTGTTCAATTCGTCTTTTCCTGCCGCATACCATGCGGACGCCAAATGGAGAGTCGGCGAACCGGGCAACAATTCTAAAGCACTTGGCGGAATCGCATCTTTGAGCAATATCGTATCAATCGGAAAAAGATTGTTACATTTAACGTGTGACATTTCAAGGTCTTCATCCAACAGTAATCCCAACACCGCCGAATGAACCTCCGTATCCAACGGTTCAAACGACGGAAAAGACCATTGCGTATCAATTTTAGCGGACTTAATCGCCGAAAGATAAATCGTTGTCAAACCTGCAACCTGTTCGCGAAACAAAATTGTCAATATATCGCGTTTATCTTTTTCTGTTGATTTTTGTACATTCCAGCGGTCAAGAAACACCGATTTCACATCGGTAATTTCAAATCCGGCGGGTATCAAAAAAGATGTTTCACTAATTCCCTGATGTAACTCGTTCAGTGAAACAGTGGCGTGAATCCGTTCATATTGTTCCGTAACTTCCGCAAACTGAACACTTCGAACCAATATCGCACGATATTCTCCCTTACGGTGAGAATTAAGCGACATCAGAATTTCCGTTTTGTTATTGTGCGGAGGCAAGAGTAATTCAAAATTTGTTGTACCGTTTTCAATTTTTCGTGACAATACCGCCGCACCGCCTTTCAATTCCACATCGCCGGTAACCGATAACCGAAACGAATTTTCCGCACCATAAAGCAGCCGGAAATTCAAGCGTTGACGCGTCGCATCGATTTCCAACGGCGTTGTCATGCGAAGCCGAATCCGGTATCGTTGTTTTCCCGAAAATATCAAGATTTTTTTTCCGTTAATATCGGACATGGCAACCGGTTGACGATTATCATCAAATACCGCTTCCAATATTGAAACACGTTCCAACGAAAGCGGAATACTCACCGGATCATCCGTCAATACGTCAATTTCAAGAGTTCCGTTGATAATTGCACGAAAATCAGAAATTTCGACACGGTAATCACTTGACAACAAAATCGCCTCTGCCGGCGGTTTGTTCTTATTCTGTTCCGCTGTTTCCAGTTGAATTTCACGCATTTGTTGACGGATCGTTTCAAATTCGTTGCGCTTAATCAGAATCCGGTTTGTTGCGCCTTCAAACAAAACGCCAAGTTCCGTTTCCGGTACGAATATTTCCCGCTCCTGTGAAAAACACGTTGCGGCAAAAATCAAAAAAATGAACAAAAAAGAAAATTTAGTTGTCATGGTTTCCGCTCCCTTCTTCGGTCGAAACCGATTCGGCAGGTTGATTTTCGGTACGTAATTGATTTTCCTGAGGTTGTAGATTTTCAAATTCTACAAATTCTTGATTGTCAACTTGTTGTTGCTGTTGTTGTTTTCTGGTTTTATAATTGTTTCGCAAAACGGTCAACCCTTGATAAAAGGCTTGCAATATCCAACAAAACGCAACAATAATAATGCCCCAGCCGGAAGTTGTTTGCACGTATAAAAGTTGCGTCCACGTCGGAAATATAAAACCAAGTACAATACAAAAAATAATCAGACAAATTGTAATCTGAAAACGTTGAGTCCATGAATAACGCAACAAATAAAGACCGACAATAATTGTTGCTATAAAGAAAACAAGACCGCTGTTTAAATCTCCCCAAACATATAATTGAAGCGCATCGCCTTCACGCGGATGTAAAGTAGAAAAAAGATAAGGCGTTCCGTTTACTGAAAAATCGTCCGATAAACCTCCGTACAATTTAGAAAATGTATCTGAAAGATCGGGTTGATTGAGAACACCGGTAAATTCAAGGTCGCGATAGAACGAAAAATTCTTTGACCAGATTCCGTTGTAACCAATAATCACCCATTTTTTCGGTACAAAAACCGCAAGATAAATTTTTTGTACAGCCGGTTCCGAAGAATTATCGAAACCGGAAAAAGACGGAATTTCTATCCGGCTTTTACAGTCCGGCGGAATTGTGTAGCGAATATCAAGTAAGAACGGCGTGTCCGGCGGAACCGAAGTAAGCGGAATCATAAAACGCTGCGTTGTTCCGGCGGCATTGTCTGTTTCCAGAGCCACACGCCGACCATTAATATGAACACTGCCTATTTTCGAATGCGCCGGCATCGCAAGGTCTAATCGTTGCAAAACACTCCGAATCCGAAACAAAGCCTGAGCAGATATTTCTGTACCGAATTTTGAAAAACTCAGATTCGCACGAACAAATCCTTGCTCAATACTTGTTCGTTTAACCTCTTCAATATTGTAACGTGTCGCAATCAGTTGAAGCGACCAATCGTCATGAAATTCAAACGCCGCAACCGCATGATCAATTCGATCTTGTTCGGAAATATCATATTGCGGATCAATTGGTTTAAGCCCTTTTGTTGTTTCCGATTCACCAATATCAATACTTTGCGACTTTGAAACAATAATTTGTCCCCAAATCCGGTCTGCCGATTGCTGTTTTTTCGGAAGCAGTCGAGGAATATCAATAGACTGACTTTTGCCGATTTCGGGTTGCGAAAATTCGTCTTCCCATGTGAGTTTCAGAACACCTTTTCCGAACAAATTCGATTTCGTTGCAAATTCCCATGCGACATAACCCTCCGCAACATCATCCGGTTGAGGCACAATCATCTGTTCCCGCCAATCCGTAACATCATTTTGTTCATTAACATTTCCACTTGCCGTTTTGCTAATATTCAAATGACCGGACAGTTTTTCTGGAACATCAATCCGAAGCGATTTAATTGTACTAAAAAGAATTTCGTAATAAAATTTCGATTCGTTTTTAATAATTCCTTCCTCAATACGCACAGTACGAAGTTCTCGTAACGTCAATTGTGGTTGACGGCGTTCAACACGAAGCGTCAATTTCGCAACAGAATCGGCAACAAGGAAACCAAATTGAGCATCTTGATTATCAAGATACCATTGGGGCGATTGTAATTGTTGCAACGAAATCGATTGCAAGCCTTCAAAATGAACCGGATTGATCCGAAATGCCGGTTCAGCACGAAGGAGCAATTTTCCGTCCGATTTTTCCGCAATGCCCTTGCTCAAAGTCGGCAGAACAACAGGAATGTCAACCGATTTTCCTATTGCCGCCAATAAATTATCTTTAAGTATCTTTTTGTCATGAAAAGTATAAAAAATAATAGACAACCCGACTTTACCCAATGCTTTACGTTGAAAATTTATTGTAAGTGTTTGTGTCGGAGCATTATCGGCAACCGGAGCAAGCGAAATAGAATCAACCTGAATCGGTTGATACGAATATTCGTCCGATTGATTATCAGAACGAAATTCGATCTCCCGTCCCTTTGCAAACACACCGAATGAATCGGCAGGAATTTCATACGAAACCTGAAATATACCGGCTTTTTCAATATCAAACGCGGTCAATATTTCCGTATCAAGTTTATCTTCACGAATCCGTACATTGATTTGAGATGTTGCAATAATTCTTGGCTCCACCTTGCTGACGGCAAGTTCCAATCCGTAAGATGTTGCCGGAATACGATAGGCAATATCCCATATCTTGCCTGATTTTCGCAACAATTCCGGCAATTCCGAAGCGTCCATCCGTAATAAACCGTTTGATGTAACAGTTTCAATATTCAATTCGTCGGCGGCTCGAACAACCAAAATCCCCTGCATTCGCCCCGCTTCTGGAACCGATATTTCAGGAATAATAACCGTTGTTTCATTATTGTTGCGTAATTTTTCAAATTCCATTTGAACCGTTTGATACGCTTTTGCCGGTTCGAACAACTCAATACGAATTATCTGAACATTATCTTTCGGTTCGACAGACCATTTGCGAATATTCGGATCAAAAACTCCGGCAACTTTTTGATCTTTGGGAATTTGAACTGCAAGAGTGGTAATCGCCGCACGGCTAATCGAATAATCAAACCTCGCTGATGTACGAAAAATACTTTCCTCAATCGTTGTTTGCTGTAACAGTTGAACGCTCGTCAACGCTTCCAAACCGGTTGCTCCTTCCGTTTTTGGAGTCCAAGCAATCTGAATTTTCGGTACTGTACCAATAAACGCTTCGAAAATCGTTTTGTCTTCCGTTACGGTTTGTTCCGCAGCAGCGACAAGCGGCGTAAAATCAATTTTAACACCGGATTCAGGAACAATAATTTTCCAACGTCCCAAGGGAGATTGCGGCACTTCAAACGATACGGAATTGCGACCCGGCGATTTCTCAATACTCTTGGCATAGTGTAACGTCAATTCAAGATGTTCCGGTTTCCGTTCCTTATTTTCCGTTTCGTTTTTATTTTCCGTATCTTTATTTTCCGCTTTTTTCTTTTCAATAAGAAGTCGATAACCGCCTTCGGGATTTCCGAGAATTTTCGCTTTTTTCTCGCCAATCATTGCCTTAGTTATCGCAACATCGGAAAGCCGCAACGGAATTTCATGCCAACCGTCTTTCAAAAGTTCAATCGAAACCGTCGATTCAACACGAACAACTTCTTCCGTAATCGTTGCCGTGCTAAATGTTTCGGTAATCATCGCATGAACCGGAATTTCAGTAACCGGTTTAACCGTTTGCCGCGATCTTGCAGCATCCCATAAGGCTTTAAATTCGTCGTAAGGAACAAAAACTCCGCGTTCCGGCTGTTCAAAAATATTCCGTAACTTTTCGTATGGAATATAAACCGTTTTTTCAGTAACACTTTTTTCCTTGACCGTTTGATCATCGGCGATCTTGTTGTCGGCAATCTTGTCTTGCGCAAACATGCTTGAAACAGAAATCGTCAAAATAAACCACAAAACCAAAAATCGACAGACTTTTCGTAGCGTCAACATCATTTTTCTCCCTTTAAATTTGTTGAACAAAATATGATAAATTTCAGTAAACTCCACAGAAACTTCACAGTATATTTTGACTATTTTACCATATTTACCATAAACAACAATATCTATAAAATATGGGAGTTTCTAAAAACACAAATTTATTTTTATTAACCACAGAGAACACAGAAACCACAGAGGAAATTTTTAATTGGAATCAAAACATTATTTCATAATTGACATTTGATCTAAAATGACTTTTTAAAATTAAATTATTCTTCTCTGTGAACTCTGTGGTTAAATAAAAAATCGGTTATTATACTTCTCACATTTGACAATTCGGTTTACGTTGCCCGACAGAGGTTTTGTCGCTCCGATGGGAAAATATTTTTTGGGACAAAAAACGAATCCTTGTTATATCGCCCAAAACCGAGCGATACCCAACGGGGCGCAACGAATAATTCCGTTGTTTCCTGAACTGGCAGAGCCACTCAATGCGGTATTTGCAACAAGGCAGCAAGATTCGGAATATGTTATTGTAACACATCGCCGCCCAATGGAAACCGAACTATTTAAGAAATACGGGTGGGCTTGTTGTAATATGGGAGCATCGCTTTTGAAAATTTTGAACCGTGCGGTAAAAAATGGAACAAGTAATGAAAAACAAGAGATAATAAAAATGCCGACAAATATTGATTCGAAAACATTTTTATTACCAGTGCAAAAAACGGGGCAGCAAGCGTCCGAAACTGCTTGTGAAAACCAGCAAGAAAAAACACAAACCCTAGAAAATACAGCATCCTGCAAAAAATAAAAAAAGCAAAAAAACACTTGCCAACGATAGAATTACGCAAAAATATCCGTGAATGGGTACAAATATTATGAAAAATTAAAATTACAATAAAATAAATGTTGCGCAATAAATAACTGTTGCGCGGATTGGTTAT
>JAISNF010000608.1 GCA_031276415.1 Planctomycetaceae bacterium | reverse complement strand
CGTATTATCAAAAAACAATCTGCGATAATCTGCGAAATCTGCGGACGCATTTTAAAATTCATCTGCAATAATCAGCGAAATCTGCGGACAATTTTTTTTCTGTGAATTTTGTGTTCTCTGTGGTTTTAAAGGTTGCAACGGTTGATTTGTTTTTTCAGGAATAATTTTCTGGAATAAAACGATTCTTTCGGTTTCGCAATACGTTGTGGAATTTTCAATCATTTTTTCGGATGTAACCGATTTAACGGGATACGATTGATTGGTTTTTTCACAAAAAGTTTTCTATGAAACCATTCAGATTAAAATTTATTGGGGTAATTCTTTTAATACTGTTCATTTTTTCGATGATCAGTTTTGTGAGTTATTCTCCTGCGGATCCGCCGGATTCACGGGTTTTTCCTCAACCGGAAACATTTCACAATTTTTGTGGTCCTTTGGGGGCATATTTGGCGTCGTTTTTCTTGAATTTGTTTGGAATTACGGCGTTTTACCTTTTTTTGCCGCTTGGAATCGGAGCCGCCAGATTGTTAAAAGGTCAATGTATCGATCAAATTCTGCTCCGAATAACCGGACTTGCCCTTGTTTTAATCGGTTTATCAGGATTATTCGCTTTGGTTGGTGAAAAAATACCGTATTATCCGGGTCCGGTTATCGGACCCGGCGGTTATCTTGGAATGATCACAACCGCATTATTGGGATGTGTCGTTACAATTTTCGGCAGTATCGCTTTTTTGAGTAGTCTTGTTATTAGCGGGTTTATTCTTTCCGGCGACCGAATATTGTTGCAAATGATTTGTTTCTTTTTCCATTTCCAAAATAAAACATCAGTGTTACCGGTTGAACCGCAAGAGGAACGAAACAACATTGTTACTGGTATTGTTACCGATATTGTTAATGATGAAATCCGTCAAAATGTTGTGAGGCGAACACCTGTTGTTTTGCGAACCGATCTTAACCGACACCAGAAACCGCACGCAAAACAACGCGAAATAATTCCCAATAATGATACAACTTTTGCCGATAATATTTTTGTTGCCGATAATCTTGATAATTTTGACAATCTTGATAATACGGTTATTGACGATAATGACGAAGACGATTTATGTTCGGTTGAAGAGGAGAAAATATATCAGTTTCCTGCCATAGACTTGCTGACGTTGCCGGAGCCGTTTGATCAGGAGGAGTATCTTGAGACGGTTCATCAGCAAGCGGTTATGCTTGAAAAGGCGTTTGCTGATTTTAAGACGCAGGTTCAGGTTGTTGATATTCAGACGGGACCGGTGATTTCGCAATTTGAATTGAAATTAGCGAAGGGGCTTCGGCTTAATTCTATTCAGCGGCTTTCGGACGATTTAGCGATTGCGATGAAAGTTCCGAGTGTACGAATAGTTGCGCCGATACCCGGCAAAAACACGGTTGGGGTTGAGTTGCCGAATGAGCATCGGCAAACGGTGCGGATTCGTGAAGTGATGGAATTATGTCCGGAGGCAACGGACAAAAACAATATTCCGATTTATCTTGGCAAGGATGTTTCCGGTCAGCCGATGGTGATTGATTTAACGAAGTTGCCTCATCTTTTGATTGCGGGGCGAACCGGAACCGGAAAAAGTGTTTGTCTTAATTCGATTATTGTTTCGATACTTATGACGCGGAGTCCGGAACAGGTTCGGATGTTGATGATTGATCCGAAAATGGTGGAGTTGAGTCCTTATAAAACGATTCCGCATTTGATTCATCCGGTTGTTACGGACATGCGGCGGGCGGAAGCGATTTTGGCGTGGGCTGTTGAAAAGATGGAAGAACGGTATCAATTACTTGCTTCTGCCGGAGTTCGTCAGATTGGCGAGTACAATAAACTGTCGGAAGATGAATTACGTAGCCGTATGAAAATGATTGATATTCCTGATGAAGAGTGGGAAGAGATTCCTAAATCGATGCCCTATCTTGTGATTATTGCGGACGAGATGGCGGATTTGATGATGATGGCGGCGAAGGAGGTGGAGACGCATATTATCCGGCTTGCACAAAAAAGTCGGGCGGTGGGAATTCATCTTGTTTTGGCAACACAAAAGCCTACGGTTGATATTGTTACGGGGTTAATCAAATCGAATTTACCGGCAAGAATTGCGTTTGGGGTGGCAACGCGAACGGACAGTTTGGTTGTTTTGGATCGAATTGGTGCGGAACGGTTGCTTGGCAACGGCGATATGCTTTTTCTGCAACCCGGAACGAGTCAGATATTTCGTGGTCAGGGAACTTATGTGAGTGATACGGAAATTGAATCGATTATTGAGTTAATTGGAACGGACAATCCTGATTTTATTGAAGAACTTGTTGATATTGATCTTGATACGGACGATGCGGCGGCAAGCGATTCGGCTGATTTTAATAATGGTGACGAAAAAATTCAACGGGACGAGTTATATCAGCAGGCGGTTGAATTTATTATTCAGCAGGGGCGTGGTTCTTTATCGTTACTTCAGCGTCGTTTTAGTGTCGGTTATGGGCGTGCGGCGCGGATGATTGAATTTATGGCGGAGGACGGAATTGTTGGTCCTTACAATGGTTCCAAACCGCGTGAAGTGATTATGACGCTTGGCGACTGGAAGCGTAAACGATTAACCGGAACACCCAAAGTTGCTTTACCAATACCCAACAAAAAAACAAACCCGTTATTACGTCACACTTCACCGGAAACATCCAACGAATTACGTTATCATTCTCAATATTTAGAACAGGAATTGGATGAAACGGCGGACGAATATATTGAAGACGAAGTATTCGATGTTGTCTGACAAAAAAAATTCCGTAACCGTTTATGTTATCAACCGCATAAAGAATTTGTGTAACCGTTCATGGCTATTTAAAAAAGTTGGTATTTTTTTTATTTATAACTATTCAGTGGAATTTGCGAAAACGTATTGTCATTGTTTCATCAAACCTCATTTTTACCTAATTTTTCCAAACAAAACAACCTCAGTAGCAAAAAATCATAAAAAATCCGACCTCATTACCTCATTAAAAAATA
>JAISNF010000410.1 GCA_031276415.1 Planctomycetaceae bacterium | reverse complement strand
ACTTTTGCGAAATGTTATGAAACTAAAGGTTTGGATGCCGTTGTTTATGTGAACGGACAAAAAGTAACAGCAAAGGGCTTGAATCTTTCGTATGTGGATTCGGATTTATCGTTCACCGCTTCGCTTTCCAATTCATTTGCGAAAAATAACGGAGTGGATCCAGACCCAAGCAATTCGACTGCTGATACTTCAACATTTAAGATAACAGGTGGTGGTACGATGTTCCAGATTGGTAAAGACGTTGTTTCTGATTTGCAATTACGTCTTGGAATTTCGAGTGTTGGCACGGGTTATCTTGGCGGTTCGAATGGTTCGTTGGCGACACTTCGGAATATTGATTACGGTACGGATGCCGGTTTGAAACAAGCGTACAGTATTGTCAATGATGCTGTCAACAGTTTGGCAAAATCGCGGGCTCAAATCGGAACATCGCAGAATTTGTTGACGGCGAACACAAATCATCTTGACAATCTCCTGACAACAGTAACTGAAGCGGAAGGAAAAATTTCAAATACTGATACAGCAATGGAATCATCACGGTTAGCCCGTAATGAATTACTTGCTCAAATGGCGATGACGTCGATTCTTTATTCGCGGCAGTTTGCCGAATTTACAGCGAGTTCACTTTTCGGATAAAATTTTTGTAACCGTTCACGTCTGAATTGATAACTATTCCGTAGAATTGCCTCAATGGTTTCGTGTTCATTTTCGATAACCTCATTTCAACCTAATTTTTCCTAACAAAACAACCTCAGTAGCCAAATGAAGATAACACACAACAACCTCATTACCTCATTTATTATGAATCTTTTTAATGAGGTAATGAGGTCTGATTTTTTATGATTTTTTTCTACTGAGGTTGTTTTGTTTGGAAAAATTAGGTAAAAATGAGGTTTGTTGAAACAATGACAATACGTTTTCGCAAATTCCACTGAATAGTTACAAATAAAAAATACCAACTTTTTAAATAGCCGTGAACGGTTACGATTTTATTTTATGTCTAATGGTTCAAATTCCCAATTGGTTTCTGACAAACGATCTGAAACAATTATTGTACCGCCTCATGGTTGGTTTTGGTTTAATCCGGTAGAACTTTGGCGTTATCGTTACTTAATTGCGTTATTTGTTTATCGGGATTTTGTCATTTATTATAAGCAAACGATTCTTGGTCCGCTTTGGTGGTTAATTCAGCCGTTGTTTGCGACTGGAATTTTCACGATTGTTTTTTCGATGGCTGCAAAAATTCCGACGGACGAATTACCGCCGCCGTTATTTTATTTTAGTGGTTTGATTATTTGGAATTATTTTGCGTCTTGTTTATTGCAGATTTCGCGGGTATTGCTTGACAATCGGGACGTGTTGGGCAAAGTTTATTTTCCGCGACTGGTTATTCCGATTGCTTTAGTTTTGAGTAATCTTCTTCGTTGGGCGGTTCAGGCGGTGCTTTTTGTTTTGATTTACATTATTTATTATTTTCGTGGTGCGCCGATTCAGCCGAATTTATTTTTATTTTTACTTCCGTTGGCGATGCTTTATTTATTGTTACTGGGGCTTGGTTTGGGGCTTCTTGTGGCGGCGGTTACGGTACGTTATCGTGATTTGGTGTTGGCGGTTCCATTTCTAACGCAATTGGGCATGATTTCTACGGTTATTGTTCCATTATCTGAGGTTCCCGAATCATGGCGATTTTGGTGTGCGTTGAATCCTATGATTTTTCCGATTGAGTTATTCCGTATGATGACGTTAGGAACCGGCATTATTTCCTGGTCGGCGGTTCTGATTGATTTATTTTTACTGATTCTGATTTTATTTTTTGGTCTTGGACTTTTTTCACGCGCCGAACAAACTTTCACCGACGCCGTGTAAAACCAAAAATATATTTTTATTAACCACAAAGAACACTGATAAATTTGTCCGCAGATTACGCAGATATTCGCAGATTATTTTAAAAAGCGTCCGCAGATTTCGCAGATGAGCGCAGATTGTCTTTTGAGAATACGAAACAACAAAATAGACAAACAAATTTTTTTGTTGTCTGTCTATTTTAAAAATCATCTGCGAATATCTGCATAATCTGCGGACGCTTTTTTTCTGTGTTCTCTGTGGTTAAAAAAATTAGGCGGAAATGATGTTTTGAAAATAGATGTTGTGCATGAAGTATTGGATTTTTACATACTTTTGATAGCGACAACAAATTTTGCACCGTTGTTTTTTGAGGGTTCATATTTTATGGAACCGCCTAATTGTTGCATAATTCGCCACGATTTGGAAAGCCCGAAACCAAGTCCCCGACCAGCCTGCCGCCCTGAATAATAAGGACAAAAAATTAATTCGCGAATCTCTGTCGCCACTCCGGGTCCGTCGTCTTCAACCCAAATTTCATACCAGCCCTCCGTTTGTTGTAACGACAACCAAATATTGCCGCCGGTTATTTGGAGAATATCACACGCATTGTTGCATAACGCCGTAATAACCAAACGAAGTTGTAGCGGATCCGTTTCAATATTCACGGAATCAAAATCCGTTTCAAAATGTAACTCAATACCCAATTCACGCATTAACGGTGTTTGTTCTGCCGCCAAAGATTGTAACAATTTAACAAGATCAAATTGTTCTGTTTCCGGTTTGGGCGGTCTCGCAAAATACCGAATATCCGCAATCATTTCATAAGCCCGTTTGACCTGCGCCAAAATAACCGCAAGTTGCCGGCGATGTTCTGCATTTTCCGTTTCACGCAACAACAATTGGGCATGTCCGCTGATAATTGCCAACGGATTATTGATTTCATGTCCGGCTCCGGCTGCAAATTCCGCCAACGCTTCAAGTTTTTGTTGTTCCAATTTTTCATTGAAATGTTCGCGAAGACAAGCCAATTCCGCCCGAATCTGTTCGATATTATCGTTATTCGATATTATTGTATCCATTTTGAAAAATTACAAATTTATTTTTATTAACCACGTTATTAACCACAGAGGACACAGAGAACACGGAGGAAATTTTTTTAATTGGAATCGAAACGTTATTTAATATTATCATTGACTATTGATCTAAAATAATTTTTTTTTAAATATCCTCTCTGTGAACTCTGTGTTCTCTGTGGTTAAATAAAAAAACTCGTTATTAGATGTTGCCTGATTTATGTTACTGAAAACTCTTGATATTCGCCGAGAATCTGGAGGTTTTTTGTAAGCGGCAATATCGCATCCAGTGCTTTTTTGTAACGTGAATAATCGGAAAACGTTAAATCAACATAGAACAAATATTCCCACGCCGCTCCAATCATTGGGAACGATTGAATTTTTGAAAGATTCATCGAATAAAACGAAAGAACCGCTAAAACTTGCGACAAACTGCCAATAGTGTGCGGAAGCGCAAAAACAATTGAGGCTTTACTTTTTTCCTCGTTGGAAAAATCCGATTGAGCGAGTACGAGAAATCGCGTAAAGTTTTGTTTATCGGTTTCGATGGCTTCCGCAAGAATTTCCAAACCGTAAATTGTTGCGGCTTCACGGCTGCAAATTGCGGCGTGATGTTTGAGATGTTGTTTCGCAATTTGGCGTGCGCTGCTTGCGGTATCTTCTTTTTCGACAATTTGTACGGAATGGAACGTGCTAAGAAAGTCTTCGCATTGCATGAGAGCAATTGGATGCGAACCAATTTCTTTGATCTCGGAAATAGTTGTTCCGGTTAACGCCGCTAAACAATGGGAAATACGTAATTTATATTCTCCAATCACCGCCAAACCGCTTTTACGAATCAATTCATGATTTTGTAACAAACTTCCGGCAATTGTGTTTTCAATGGCGATTACTCCGAAAATTTCCGATTGATGTTGGACAACCGAAATGACATCCCGAAATGTGTCGCAACCAATAAGTGCAATCTCCTCACCACTGAAAAAACAGCGAGCAGCAATCTCATGATAAGAACCAACAATTCCCTGAATAGCAACTTGTTTTTGCATATTTGTACGCCTATTTATAATTGTTCACAAATTTTCTGTGAAAATACAAAATAATTAAAATAAGGGAACTTCTAAAAAGGACAAATTTATTTTTATTAACCACAGAGGACACAGAGAACACAGAGGAAATTTTTAATTGGAATCGAATTGTTATTTAATAATATAATTGACTTTTGATCTAAAATAATTTTTTAAAGTTTTTCCTCTCTGTGAACTCTGTGTGCTCTGTGGTTAAATAAAAAAACGGTTTTTAGAAGTTGCCTCAATTGAATGAAGTATCATAACAAATCAAAAAATATTGTAAAGTAGAGTCACAATACATTGCGTCTCTGCGTAAAATCCAACGAATTCGGTAAATATAACGAAAAATAAAACAGACGGTACTGTTACGTTTATTCATGTCTTAACGCTTCAATAGGATCCATTGCAGCGGCGCGGTAAGCAGGGTAAAGCCCAAACACAACACCAATCACTACCGAAATAAAAAACGCCAACGGTATTGAAAGCGGAACAATAACCGGTCGAATATCCTGAACTATCGGCGGTAATGCCCGAATCATTTCCGGCATCTGACTCTTGATAATACCCATCACAAAAATCGTAACAGGTTTGCAGGACAAACCAACCAACACCCCAACCGCACCGCCGACAACAGAAAGAACAATCGTTTCAATTAAAAATTGACGGATAATATCGCCCCGTTTCGCTCCCAACGCACGGCGAATACCAATTTCCCGCGTCCTTTCCGTAACAGTCGCCAACATAATGTTCATAATTCCAATACCACCGACAAGAAGTGAAATCGCCGCAATCAAACCCATAAAAATATTGAACATAATTCGGGTCGTTTCCGCTTGCTCCAGCAGTTCCAACGGAATCACCACCGCAAAATCTTCTTTGCCGCGATGCGTCCGTTCAAGAGTCGCTTTGACAATTTCGGCTGTTTCTTTAACATCTTTTCTGTCGGCAACCTGAAGCGTCATTTGAGAAAGTTCAACAAGTTCTCCTTCAAAGTTCCCGCTTTTTCGTATCATTACCAAATCACGCATTCGGTTCCACAGCGTAGAAATAGGAATATAAACATCGTTCGTAAAATCTTGTCCGGCAAAAGAACCGCCCACTCCCGCTGTGGCTCCACGAGGTTTGGCAACACCAATAATTTTGTACGGAAATCCAGTGTCGCCGCGATCATTGCCCTGAATTCGTATCGTTTGACCAATTGGGTTTTCCGAAGGAAATAATCGTTCAGCAACCGCAGCAGACAACACACAATGCGGCATCGCTTCACGTAAATCAATATCTGTCAGAAACGATCCGCGATCCATTTCAATTTGCGACATGGAAGCATAAAGCGGTGTTGTACCGACAAGCCGCCCGTCACACTCATTCGCCCCGTTCGCAAAAGTCCGCCGGATTTCACGAACCGGCATGTGTGTAACAATAGTCGGAATTGTTGCTTTAATTCGTTCATAATCTTCCCGCTTCAAACCAAACACCGGAACAGGACGACGACCCAATGTTGCCATATCAGGATTGGCAGGTTTAAGAGTCCGTACAATAATGTTGTTGGCACCAAGACTCTCAATCTGTTCCTGTGCCTTGAGACTAATTCCCTCGCCAATCGCCATCAACCAAATCACACTGGCAACCCCAATAAAAATTCCAAGAACCGTCAACATCGACCGCATCGGATGTAACAATAAACTCTTGACTCCCAATTGCCATGTTCGTATCCAAATTAACATAATTGAATCTCTCTGATTTTAAAAATAGGAATAAACAAAAATATACCATTAAATTGAAACAAAATTACTCAAAACAAAATACAAGTAAAAATTCTTGTATCATTAAAAATTGAAATTATAAATTTTCAATACCAACGTAAAAATAACGTAAAAACCAATGTAAAAATAATTGTCCGTTAATTATCCGTAATAAATACAAAATAGTTACATTTTATTTTCTCCTTTTTGTTTTTGTTTTCTTTTTTGTTTTTGTGAGTAATAAGTTGTTGATTTGTTGATAACGTTCAAAAAGGAACGCGACGCGTTCTTCGTCATTAGTGAAAATACGTCCATAAATTCGTTCTACGAGTTTGTCCAATTTTTGATGCGCTTTGACTAATTCCGGCGGCATGGTAAACGGATCATACAACTCGGCAAGTGAATTGCCGGAAAATTT
>JAISNF010000526.1 GCA_031276415.1 Planctomycetaceae bacterium | reverse complement strand
ATTTACAGGAAGACCAAGGGTAAAGAAAAATGAGTGAAGAACAAAATAATCACGCTACCACTTCAACCTCTGAAAGGAGAAAAAGAGCAATGAATAGGATAGATTGGATGGACTACGTTTGTGCCGTAGCTCTGGTAGTAATGATCGGCGTTTTGATATGGTCTATTATTGCTGCCCCTAGAGAGAAAACTATTTATTATCAAAACCTTAAAATCGAACAACTCGAACAACGAGTTGAAGATTTAGAAAACCAACTAATTAAAAATGAACAAGATTGAAAAAATAGACTGTAAAGCTGAGTTTGTTTATCTGGACATTACGTCGTTTCAAGAGTTGGATAACAGTCCAATGCAGTTTTGGGGTGTTTTAAGTTGGAAGTCGGATGGACGAATTGGCATTTATTATGGGCTGGGCTACAGAGAAGATAGGGAAGATTTGATTGCGGCTGCAATAGAACTGTTGCCGGAAAATGTTACAGTTATGTTTAATGGCTATTATTTTCAATATTTCGATTGGAAAGAATTTCATAAAGTTTATTGGGCTAGGCTTGATGAGGAATATAAGGTTTTATCTGATATTTTTACAAGGTTTGATAAGCATGTGGATAATGTGGAATATGAAGTAATCCATAAAGAATGGCTGGATGCTTTGTGTAAGTTTCACCCTTACTTGAAAGAGAAATTAAATCATGAGCCAAAATCCTGAACCGGAAGAACGACAATACGGGGCTTACGCTAAGGTAATAGTTGAAATAGACAATTGTACGAAGAACAAATTTATTAACGAGATTTGTGCAGACTCTCCCGACTTATATGCGACTATCGCTCAACGGTTAAAGTTGCCGGAAGGTACGATATTTATTCCGACTGCTTTAAGTGAATCACAGAACTATGATTTAGCGGCTTTTGATGACATGGTTGCGGTAGCCAAGTCGCATAACGTGAAAGTAGAAGTGGAGGGTTATATTCTAGGTGAGAATGTTGAAGAGTTAAGGAAAGTGCGGTGCAAACACTACGATAATGTTTGCGTGTCTGATGTATTTATGGCTGTGGCTATAGACCCGGCGATAACTATTAAAGATGTTTTGCCGGCTTGTTAGATAAATACTAATTTTAGGAAAGAACAACACAAGAGAGTTTACCGATTATTCTGTGTGGATATATGCTACTTTGAAATATGTAACAATCCTGTCTATCGAAATTTTATCGTGCCGAAATAGACAATTTAGTGAACCGACTAAAACCAATATTGTATTGTAAAAGAGAAAAGTGTACTCTTAAAATAAAAAAGAAATCAGAGTTATACAGAGCTGATTTGGATTGCTTGCTGGTAATTTTGTCTCACTTGCCCCTTCAAAAAAATTGCTGTTGACTGGTTTTGTGTAATTGGTAGAATTGCACAGGGGTAAAAGTCAGTTATTACAATAGTTAGAAATTGACGGTATAGATGTAGTATTTTTTGGTGTAGGTATGAATTATTAGGTTTGTCATGTATGGTATTAAAGAGATTATTATTGAATCTTTTAAATCGCTTGAATCCGTTACTGTCGAGTTAGGATTACTTAATATTTTTATTGGTGCTAACGGAAGCGGGAAAAGTAATTTTTTGGAAGGAGTTGGTGTTCTTTCCGCAGCAGTAGATGGTCGTGTTAATGATCAGACATTGCTTATGCGTGGAGTGCGTCCTGGCACACCGCAACTTTATAAATCTTCTTTCAAAAACACGGATACGCCATCTTGTATTGCATTTACGGCAAAAAACACAAAAACGCAATATCATGTAGAGTTGGATAATGCGGACGACCCGCCGAAACCTAATTGGTTATTTTTACAGGAACAATTGTGTTCTATTGCTAATAATAAAGAATATCAGACGCAGGAAAAAAGAAATCATATTAAAAGTGATCGCGGATTTGCCGTATTGAGAGCCGAAGAGAGTAATAAAAAACCGCCGCTTCAACTTATTCGTCGTTTACAGGATTATCGTATTTATACGCCGACAACTCCGGTATTACGAAGTATGTCCACAGATACGCAACCGCATAGACCATTAGGATTATCGGGCGGGAGATTACCGGAAGCGGTTCATGAATTATTACTTTATCAGGACAGCGATTCTTATGCACGGCAAATCACCAGTGATTTTTTTTCATTAATTTCATGGGCAGATGAATATAGTACGGTTTCAGTTTCAAAAATACCTATACCGACATTTGCATCTGTTTCACCGCGTATCCTTAAATTTCAGGATCATTTTATGGCAAACGAGCGTAATGTAGTTTCCGGTTATGATGCTAGTGAAGGTGCAATGTATGTTTTATTTCTTGCGGTTTTGGTTGCGCATCCGGACTCGCCGACATTTTGTGCAATTGAAAATGCCGATTATGGTTTAAACCCAAGACTGGTAAAAAAACTTTTTCAACAAATTTCTCAATGGGTTATTGATTCACCCGTACAAAAACAATTGTTGATAACAACTCATAATCCTATTGTTTTGGACGGGTTGCCGATTCAGAATGACAAAATTCGGTTGTTTGTTGTAAACCGTACAAGTAAAGGGAAAACAGCTATTAAGCGGATTTTGCCAACAGAAGAAATTATTGACATGGGCAAAAAGGGACATACTCTTTCTGAACTTTGGGTCATGGGATTATTAGGGGGAGTGCCGGATGTCTGAAACATTAGAAATTGGAATTATTGCAGAAGGTCCAACCGATATATTAGTGATCAAAGAAATAGTTGAAAATCTTATTTCAGATCAGTATGAATTTACTTGTACGTCGATCCAACCAAAATGTAGTGCGGTTTTTGAACAATTAAATACGGAGTTAGGAACAGGATGGTCTGGCGTTTGCCGTTGTTTACTAGAAATGAAAAAACAATCTAACGGCAAATTTGATCAACATATTGGAATTAAACGTTTGAATCTATTGATTATTCATCTTGACGTTGATGTAACAAGACAATCTTATAAGGATGGTCATTTGCGAAACATCGATAATAATTTACCGTGTCCTTCTATTCAGTGTCCGTTACCGTTACGGCAAAGAAATCAATGCCCGTCTGATTGTGATATTCCCCGTCAACGGGCTAATGCAATTCGGCAAGTTGTTTTAAATTGGTTAGATAACTGTACGCCGCAGAATCTTGTTTTTTGTACGCCGTCGCAGGCAATGGATGCGTGGGTTTTTGCCGCATTTTTTCCCGATGATATACGTATTCGGCAAAATAAATTAGAATGTGTTGAAAGACCGGAACGTTTATTAAAATCTAAACCAAAACAAAAGCGAATTGAAAAAACGGTAACAGATTATCGGAAAAAAATTGTTGGTAGTTATTGTAATCTTTGGTCAAACGTCCGTCAAAATTGTTCTGAAGCAGAGCGATTCTCACAAGAATTTCTAAAAGTATTGAATACTGTTGAAACGTAGTCGTTGTCCTATTTTCGCAACTCAAATAATATTTGTATCTGTGAACGGTTACAAAATAACGATTTCATCTATTTTATTACGAATTGTTTACGTATAATCGTAATATCTGAAAAAATTATAAACAACTCTAAACAATTTTGAACAATTTTTCTAAAAATCTTACTAAAACTCTTGATTCATTTAATTTTTTTGGTATAATATCCGATATAAGTATTAGTAAGACAATACTTTACAACTTTTAACAACCTTTCAACAATCATTAAGACACATGAAAAATTACCGTCATAGAGGGGAAGCCCCCCTGAAAAATTATTGGAAGTCCATTAAGGATTTACCAACTCTTTCCCAAGAACAAGAAACCGAATTGGTAAAACAATTAGAAACGACCCGATGTATGATTCGGGTTAAACTGCTGGAATGTGATTATGTTGTCCGGCAAGCAATTAAAAAGTCAGACGAAACTTGTCAATCGGAAGTACAACAATTAATTCTCCAAAACCACGAAAATTATCGTATTGCGACAAGTTTATTGTACACTTCCGAAGAACGTCAAACTGCTTGGAAACAACTAGGACGTTCCCGACACATTGTTGCAAAATTGTTAGCGGCTCGTAAACCGTTTGCAAGACCGGAACCAGTTCTTTCGGAATTAGAAAATCTTAGTCGTCAAATTGATGAACTGAAAGAAAAAATCAACGAACATCGTTTGGCGGGAGACCCGCAATCGGAATATCAGTCTTTAATAAACAATCTTCGTACTCTTTTGCAATCCACACAAGAGACACCAACGAGTCTCCGTCATCGGGTTGCTGCTGTAAAATCGTTATTAATGCGATACAACGAATTGAAACAACGTTTAGCCGAAAGTAATTTGCGGGTTGTTGTTCCGCTTGCACAAAAGTATCGGGGGCGGGGAATATCGGTGATGGATTTAGTTCAAGAGGGCAACGCCGGTTTGTTGCGTGCGGCGGATAAATTTAACACTCATTACAATGTTAAATTTATTACGTATGCGGCTTATTGGATGCGTCAAGCGATGACGCGTGCGATTGCCAAGCACAGTCGAATGGTGCAAGTTCCCGAACATATTTACTTAGGTATGTCTAAAGTCAGGAGTGCAATGAAACACGTAACACAAGAACAGGGACGGGTTGCAACGGTTGCGGAGATTGCTAAAGTTACTAAATTTTCTGTTAAGCACACGCAGAACATTTTGGACGCCGAAAGATGTACGGTTAGTCTCAATCAATCATCTAATTCTGATGATCGAAAACAATTATGCGACATACTAATATCCTCGTCAACTTCTTATGATGTACCGGAAGACGATGTTATTGCTCATGAATTACAAGAAAAAATAAACGAAGTAACGCAAAATTTAACATATCGGGAGCGTGAGGTTATTAAACTTCGTTTTGGATTGGGCGATGGTTACGTTTACACTTTGGACGAGGTGGGGCATATTTTTCAACTTTCCAAAGAAAGAATCCGGCAGATAGAACACGAGACTATCCAGAAAATCAAGAAACAATTAATAGTTTAATCAACAATATTATAATGCAAAGAACCGGTAATTGTGCCGGTTCTGAATCTTTTTCATAAACCAACAATATTTCAAAAGTGACTAAACGAATTAAAATAAATTTTGACAAGTCTGAAAATTATCGTGGCAATCACACTCAATTTGCGTTTCGTTTTTAATAATAGTCCATTCACGTTTGAATTTGACAGTGTAATGACTGTTAAATCATTTCTCCATAAGGTGAAAAACTTAGCCGATAAATATAACGTATCGCAA
>JAISNF010000499.1 GCA_031276415.1 Planctomycetaceae bacterium | reverse complement strand
GAATCGGTTCCGATTCTTCAGCAAACACCCCGCAAGAAACAAACAACAAAATTATAAACAAATAAACGGTTCTCATTGCAAAACTCCTCACATTTGAAAATAAAAAATGAAATGAAAATGATTTTCTGATCAGTAATCACACCATGTAATTACTCAATAATCGTTCAACAATTACAGCCTTTGACCGCAAAAGGACTGTAATAATATTCTTCAAATTCTTCGGCGGAAAGATTAACGGCGTCGTGTTCAGGTTCACCGCTCGGAGGAGTTTTATTGTTGCGAAAATTAAACCGGCGGAGAATTTCAACAATCCGTTCCGCACGCAAAATGTCAACGGATTTTTGTTCCGGTTTACCTGCGTCCTGAATAGCAATACTCCAAAATGTTAAAGCGTTTGCCGGTTCCGCTTCGGCTGCCCAAACTCCAATCCGGCTTCGATCCAAACCGGATATTTCCAATTGCATCCACTTCGACGAATCAAGATATTCCTGAACAGAATGAATCTGACCAAGTTCACGAAGAACCTTCGCAAGAAAATATTGCGCACGAAAACGTTGAATCGGTACAGATATTTGCGCCGCTGCCGTTTCACTCCATTCCAAAAGACGAAGACCAAGTTCGGTGTTGCCGGTTTGCAACGCCGCCTTGCCAAGAATACGGGATTGAATCGCTAATGATTCCGCTAATTCCGGTTCCACAGAAATCGTTTCAATAATTTCTCCCGCACGGCACAGAAATAAATCACGGTTCTTTCCGGTTGTCAAACCGCTTAACTCAAAAAATGCCCACGATTGCCGTAGCGGAAATGAAAAAGATTCCGCAATTGTTCGGGCTTCCGATAATTGTTTCAGCAACACCAAACGTTTGGCTAACGCCAGATTTCCCCAATCACGATAATCCGCATCAGAAAACGTTTCAAGAAATAATCGGGCATTGTCAAGTTGTTCTTGTTCCGCAAGTTCGATAAATTTTGCGACAAAATTATATCGGTTAAGTTCCGAATCGAACGGATTTTCGATTGCCTGAACCAATTCCATCGCCTTTGTAAGATTACCGTTTTCAAGAAGCGATTGGGCAAGCCGACCAACTGACGGCATCGATTTCGGATCAACCTCAACCATTGTCCGAACAAAACGCAACAAATTTTCAGTCTTATTTTCCTGAACCGCACGGAATGCCAACCGGAACAAAGCCTGACGTTTTTCACTGCGATTGGGAATAATATCGATACACAAAAAAGCATCGTCAATCAAACCGGCTTCGGCTTGAACCTGCGCAAGTTCCGCAAGAACCAATGATTTCGCCATCGGATTGGACATTAATTCCGCCGCCGCTAAGACCGCATCAAACAGAGTAACCATCGTTTACTTCAACTTATGTTTCGCTTGTAATTTTATAAATTTTGTAATAATTAAAACGTTAAACCGTATTCCGGTAAATTATAAATAGTTGCAAAAATAAATATAGGAAACCAATGTAACTTTTACGAAATTGTACGAAATTACACAATTGGCATGAAATTGTACCGAAAAAGATTGTTTATTTTATGATTGTTTGTGGGAACAATTATTTTTTATTCATTTATTTCTACTTAACTTCTTTATTTCTACGTAAATTATTGCCGTTATTTTACGTTCCGAAAAACTTCCGGCGGCAGGGAAAACGCCTGATTCAGGCAATCACCAAGTGTAACAAGCCAACGCATTCCTTCATTTTCAAACACAACATCCTGTTCAAAAATCTCAACAATTTCCGCACGAAAAGACCCGATACGAATCGAATCGCCTTGTTTTGCCTTAATAATTGAATCCTCTGTTCGAACTGTAAGCCAAATTTCCGGTTGATCATCAATTGAATTGATCGCAGTCAGATAAGTATAATCAACACGGTCAACTCCGCCCTTAGCCGCCTGTAACAAATTTCGGTCGGCAATAACCCGATAAATCGTCAAATCATTCGATTTTAGTCGCGGAAAATATCCGGTCGGTAATTGATCTTTTGAAGGATAAACCGCCTGAGGATTCGGCGGACGCAACGCCAGAACGTCAATCGTTAATGAACAAGTAATCCGCCCCTCTTCGCCCTCAACCGGAACAATCGACATCGTTGTAATACGATGCAAAAACGGAGCATAATAAAATTCAAAAAGAAATCGGCTCAATTGATCAAATGTACAATTTCCCCGAATTGTAAAACGATAATTCAATCCAAATGTTGTCCGTGTCGGATTATTGTTGTTGACTTCGCTTTGCTCAATCGCACAATATTTTAGTAACTCAAATAACCAAAGCGAATAACGCGGTACCGCCTCATTGGGAATACGCGGCAATGAACGAAAATAATAAGTCTGATTCCGACCAACCGTCTGAAACATAAATTCCGTATTTTTTTTCCCGTACTCTATTTCTTTTTTCAACTTATCAATTTCACCGCCAAGCCGTTGACGCGGTTCTCGATAAAGCGTTCCATAAACCCACGAAATTCCGTACCAGGCGAAAAAAAATGCCAAAAGACAGAACATAATGATGTTACGAATGTTCTTCATCGGACAATTGAAAAATATAAAGGATTATAATATTACCGCTAATACCAACACAACCGTGATTATAACCCTTCGGTAACGGAATTGCGAAGATACCACACTAAAAAGAAACAATCACAATAACATCATTAATATTTGTAATATAATATTTTGTAATATTTTTACATTAACGCCGTTACAAATTCATCCCATGAAATACTTGTCAGTGCAAAATCGACGAACTCATTTGTACAAGAAAACAATTTTTTTACGTTATTTGAAATTGTTTCATTAAAATTGTTTTCAGTGACGATTACGTTTTGTTGATTTCAATTCTTTGCAAAATTCTTCAAACGTATCGCATTTTGCCGCAAGCCGGACAAACTCTTGAAGCCGGTTCACTTCTTTAACGGCGCAAAGAGATTCACGAACCGTTTCGGAAATCTCACCGAATTTTACATCCAAAATAGAGATAATCGCTTCTATTCGTCCTTCTAATTCTCCCATTACTTTGCCTCTCGCTTCACCTTCAATTCTGCCCTCAATTTTACCTTCAATTTTGCCCTCAATTTTACCCTCAATTTTACCTTCGATTTTGCCTTCTTCTCTGCCTTTGGTAATACCGATTTCAATACCTTTGGCTTCGCCGATTTTAATACCTTTTTCCACTCCGACAGCGGCGTAACGTTCTACTAA
>JAISNF010000471.1 GCA_031276415.1 Planctomycetaceae bacterium | reverse complement strand
ACAAATTTAAAAATCATCAGCGACAATCTGCGTAATCTGCGGACAAATTTAAAAATCATCAGCGACAATCAGCGAAATCTGTGGACAAATTTAGCAATGTCCCATTTTAGCCAACGTTTCATCAGACAATGCCCCAAAGTTTTCTTAAAAACCATTCGAGGCAAAGAATAACGGCGAACGATAATAGTAGTCCCCAAGAATCAAATAATGATTGTTTTGTTTCGTGTTTTTCGACTAATTCGTCCGACTTTTTGATAAGTTCGTCCAGCAATGATCCTAATTGTTCCGGCGCAGCACTGCGTCCGCCGGTTAATTCTGAAATGTTTCTCAATAATTGCGGATAAGCAACCGGACTGTCAAGTTCGAGATTCTGATCGTACACCATAAATCGGGCAGTTGCCAAACGTGTTGGTGAATCCGGCGGAAGAGATTCATGGGACACCTCAACCAGAATCGTGTAATCTCCCGCCATGTCCGTTGAACGGAACGAACCTGTCGGCGTTCCGTCTTCGTCCACTAACACAACCTGTTCCTGATTGCCGTCCGGTTTGGTAACTGTTGCGGTTGCCGTAAAATTGCGAAGAGTATTACCGTCCGATGATTGAAGGAACACGTGAAATTTTACCGTTTCAGCCGGCAAAAAACGAACCTGATCCGTTGTAATCCAACAATCGCCTTCCATTACCGACTCCATTTTCGCAAGCCAAAGAACAACCTGACGCCAAAAACGTTTATGTTCCTCCACAAATCCGGCGTACCGCCAACGATATGTCGAATCTCCCGCAAACGCCAAAACCCTGCCAAGACCAAATAATTGCGACACAAGAAGTTTTTGATTTTCGGGACCGGCGGCAAGCAATATTGCGCCGGGTTTCAATTTATCGAATCGGTTTGCTCCAAGCAACGGCGGAAGACGTGTCCAGAGTTCGGCGTTTTTTTCGGGGTTCATAACCAACCTCAAGACGTAATGCCGGCGTCCTTCCGGTGTTAAAAGAATAGGAATCGGCATACCGGATGACCAGTGAATATCCTGACGAATCGGAGCATCCAACGGTTGACGGTCAACTTGACGAAGTTCGACCGGCGAAATATCGGCAAGCGGAGTTTCGGCATATCCGCCGGCTGCAAACGCATGAAAACCGCCAAGCATTATCAAACCCGCCCCTTCACGAACCCGATCCGCTAAGGCTTGCAACTCTTCCGGCTTAAACGCTTTGGCATCAAGATCGTCAAGAATATAAACATGATATTCTCCGGCTTTGAATGCATCATTCACCCACGAAGGACGTTCCCGCGTAAAACGTTCAAGACGGCTTTGAAACGATTCCCCTTTTGCCCCGCTAACTCTGATTTTGCCAACCCGAATCGGACGATAATCAACCCGAATATCTGCGGAAGCGTTTAAGGATTGCATGAGCGGACCTTGCTCCAAATTCCGTTCGCCCTGAATAAACAAAACCGTCAAACCGCCGTCAATCACCCGAACAAAAGAACTCTGCTGATTGTTGGTTTCGATAAGTTCTTTTTCCTGCGGCGGAACAAACACCGTGTATTTGAAATATCCCGACTTCGGCGGAATATAAGAAAACCGAAACGGGATTATTTGCCCGTCATCACGGCTTCGGGCTTCGATTTCCGCAACACGTTGCATTGTGCCGGATTCGTCTTCAAAAAGGAGTTGAACAGGAACCGGTTTATTCTTGTAACCGGCAATTCGGAGTGAACCGCCGATAAGAAATTCATTTTTGACAAAAACCCGATCATTTGCCTGAATATCATTGACCGCAATATCCTGAACATCCGGTGTGCCGGTTGCCTGACCGAGCGGAATCGAATAAAGCGAAATTCCCGCATCGCGATACCGTGCCGCTGCATCTTGCGGCAAAAGATCACGAGGCGGACGGGTTCGTTGTGTCCCGTCGGAAAGTAAAATAGTTCCGAGAACACGTTTGCCGGATGAATTTTGACGAACAGCCTCCAACACAGCACCAAGTGCGGTTTCTTTTCCTTGGGGAATTTCGGGAATATTACTGACAAGCCCGTCGTGAATTTCCAACGGAGTAAGCGAAGCATCAAACGCAAAAACTTTGATTTCCGCCTGAGATTGTAAACGTTTGAGTTGGGGAACGTTTTGGAGCAAGGCATCTTTAGCGATTTGAAAACGGGTATTGCCGCCCAATTCATCGGGGCGGCTCATACTTTCCGACTGATCGAGAAGAATGTGCAATGTTGAAGCGAGGGGCAAGGATTGGGTATAAATTAACGTTGGGCGAAACATCCCAAAAAGAAGTAGAAAAAACGCAATAAAACGCAATACCATCAAACACATTTGCCCATGACGCGGAACACGTTCACCGGACGGTTTGATACTCAGTAAGAGAATACCGATCACAAGGGATAGCCCGAAAACAACCCAATAACTGCCAAAAAGAGGATAAAACGAAAGACGAAACATAAAATAGAATAAACAAGGTTTTCTTTTTATCTTTAAGACATTATACTTATTACACTTTAAAATTCGGTTTTGTTAGAAAATATCATCTGGAACATTTTATTTGCCAATCCTGTAAATTCTGTTAATCCCGTTGAAATTTGTTGATTTTGTTCAAAACGCAAACCGAATTGTCAAATGTGAGAAGTATAGTAAGATAGTTGTAAGATATGTTAAGATAACAGATTCTAAAATATTAGCAAGAACAAAAACCTTTTTTAGTGAATAGTTTATAGTGAACAGTGAACAGTTGCGCAAGCGGAATTATTGTTTGGTAGGCGATGTTTCGCCGAAACATCGCAACGGTTGATGTTATTTTGATTTCCGGTCATAAACGAATTAAACTGATTATTTTGCAAAAATTTTGCCGAATATTTACGAATCCGTGAAAAAAAAAGAAAAAGCCCCCCTATTGACACTAACAGAAGTTATGATACGCTTTGAACCTGATTCAACCACAATGCGTTATTTCTTGCCGCTTTGTTTTGCTGCAAACGTGTTTGCGGTTAATTTTGGTAAAACCTTTTAAAGGAGATTTACAATGGAAAATTTAGTTAGATTTTTGGTTGTGTTTTTGGCGAATTTGTTGGTGAAATACCAGCAAATGTTAAACATGATAAACTGGGCAAACCAGGGGGGGGGCTATCTGGAATAGAAAAAGAGAAATAAAGCGTAAAGATTGTTTTCGCTCTAAACTCTTTTCCCAAAATCTCTTACAACATTTCCGCTCTTCACCGTTCGGCTTTACACTTGTCGAACTTCTTGTGGTCATTGCGATTATCGGCGTGTTAATCGCTCTGTTGTTACCTGCTGTTCAAGCCGCACGAGAGGCTGCGCGGAGAATGTCGTGTTCCAATAACATGAAGCAGTTTGGAATTGCGATGCACAATTATCACGATACGCTTCAGACA
>JAISNF010000440.1 GCA_031276415.1 Planctomycetaceae bacterium | reverse complement strand
AAAAACTATTTTTTTAGACGAAAAATATTTAAAGTCCTTATTTTTAAGGATGTGATTTTTTTAAAACAATGTTTTTAGAAGTTTCCTAATATTATCATTGATTTTTGATCTAAAATAATATTTTTAAATTTCCTCTCTGTGAACTCTGTGTTCTCTGTGGTTAAATAAACTGTGCTTAAATAAAAGGGCAGTTATTAGGAGTTACCATAAAATAAAAAATAGTATGTTTCGTATTTTCAAAAATTATCTGTGTTTATCTGCGATAATCTGCGTCATCTGCGGACAATTTTTTTATTTTTGCGTCCATCTGCGGACGACTTTTTTGATGAAAAAACTTGTAAATGATTTTCGGTTGTTTTTATTTATTTGTCTTGTGTGTTTTGTTTTTGCGGGCAATGGGTGTACTCCGGCTCCGCAAACAGCAACGCAAAACGAATCGCCTCAACGTTTGATTTCGACGGCGCCGAGTATTACGGAAATTTTATTTGATATTGGAATTGGAGATCGAATTGTCGGCGATTCGAGATTCACGAAATATCCGCCGGAAACGGAAAAGATTGAAAAAATCGGCGGTTTATTCGATGGTAATTGGGAAAAGATTGTTGATTTGAAACCTGATTTGGTGTTGATTCTGGCGAATAACGAAAATTTTCGTTTGCAATGTGAGGCGTTGGGAATTGAATCGTTGGCGGTTAATCATGAAACGATGGAAGGGGTGTTGGCGTCTTATGATTTGATTGGTAAACGTTTCGGCTCCGAAGTCATGCAATCGGCACAGATTAAGAAAACGGCATTGGAAGAAAAATTGCGTGTTTTGCGTTCAAAAGGCGAATCATTGCCGACGGTTCGTGTTTTAATTTGTATTGACCGGATTCGCGGCAGCGGGCAACTTCAAAATCTCTATGTTGCGGGAACAAACCCTTATTTTCAAGACGCAATTCGTTGGGCGGGCGGAATCAATGTCGCCGAAACAACCAATCTGGTAATTCCGGTTCTTTCGGTTGAAGGCGTGGTGGCGATGAATCCTGATGTGATTATTGATTTGATGATAGGCGTGAAAGTTACGGCAACGGAAGGCGTTTTGGGAACAGAGGGAGCAGCAGAGGGAGCAGTGGAAAACGATTTGACCGCCGACTGGAAAACGCTTGGCAACGAAGTCAATGCCGTGAAAATGGGACGAATCTACGTTTTAACAGAAGACTACGCAACAATCCCCGGTCCAAGAACGCCTCTATTTGTAGAAAAATTATTGAAAATATTGCATGAGGGAGTAGGGAATAGTGAATAGTTAGTAGTGAATAGTTAGTAGTGACGCAAGCGGAATTAAATATGTTTCGGTAAATAGTACGCTTGCGTAACTATTTCCTAATCCCTATTCCCTAATCCCTATTTTGTATGGTACAATCATCAAAATATTACAGAAATATTAACAATTGTTCCAAAGGTTAATTTTATGCTACACAATTTTATGCTGCACAATACCGTTATAAAATATGTTGTGATTTTTTACATTCTTTTGTTTTGTGGACGGAATGGACTTTATGCGGCAACCATGACAAACTATGGTCACATCTCTATTCAGGAAATTCCGATGGTTTCCACGACCACTTCACTAACATCAGGTCACGGTTATGTGGAATACCGTTTTCGTATTACGAATAAAGACACGAAAGCCCATACGGTTGGTCTTGAAATTCCCAAAACTAGTTCTGTTCGTGGTCAAACAGTATTGAGCCGATCTGCTAATAGTATTACGGTTCCGCCGCAATCAACAGCAATTCTCCGTCTGCTTCAACCGCCATTTCCGTTAATCGGCATTGATGAAGCCCAAGTTATTATTGATGGGCGTTATCAGCGTGATGCGACTCCGTTTCGGAAAAGCGTCAATCATGGTACTTTTTACCATAACCACGAAGTTGCCAACATTCTTACCGGTAATGAAGTACCGGGTGATTTGCGTTTTTTATTTCAAAATGGTATTCCGCCGGAGGAAACGAAAACTCCTGAAAATGAAACAGAAAAATCAGAGAATGAAACGGAAACAACAGAAAATAAAACAGTTCCCGCACCAGCAACACCAATACCTGCCGGTACAAGTTCCGCAACTATTCCGCCGGAACTCTCGCCGTTTCATTCCCATGTACCGGTCGAAGAATGGAGTGATTACTGGTTGGCTTACACTCGTTTTGATGCGGTTATTGTAACCGCTTCCGAATGGAACAAAATTCAGGAACAACACGCCGGAATTTTTGATGCGTTAAAAAAATACACCGAAGCCGGCGGAATACTTGGAATTGTCGGAACCAACGGGAAAATTCCCAAAGAGTGGCTGCCCGACCAAGATTTTGCACAAGATTCCGCACAAAAATATCAGGCGGTTCTCGGACTTGTTTATGTGTTTGATAAAAATACGGATACAATAAAACCCGCTATTGAACCGTTTCGGAAAACTGTTTTGGAACAGACAAAACTTTGGTGCGAGAGCGGACATTACCGACTTTCGCGTGTTTTTTCAGACGGAACGGTGTTGCTTTCATCGCTTCCGGTGGTTGCCGATTATGGTATCAATATAAAATTGATAATGGTTTTGATTATTCTTTTTGCCGTATTAATTGGTCCGATCAATATTTATGTTCTGAGTGTGATGAAACGGAAAATCTGGTTGATTTGGACGGTTCCGCTGACGTCGTTGGTTACAAGTATTTTGGTGTTGGGGGTTAATTTTTTTCAGGAAGGTTTTTTGCGTCAGTCAAGTTCCGCAACATACACTATTCTGGATCAACGGCACGAGGAAGCGATTACATTTGGTTTTGTCGGTTTTTATTCAACCCTAACACCGCGCGGCATTGTTTTTTCACCGGAAACAGAAGTAACCGCTTGCATTGAACGCGGTTACCAAAACGTAAAATCATTGGAGATTTATCTCACTGCCGGCGGCAACCAGTTCTTGACTCGCGGTTGGATGAGCGCACGAATTCCTTCCTATTTTGCCCTTCGCAAAGTGCAATCGCAACGGAAAGAACGTATTACGTTTGATTGGACAACCGATTCACCAACCGCAACAAATGGACTTGGTGTTGATATTAAGGAGTTGAGTGTTTGTTCGCCAACTGGGGAATTATTGTTGGCTCATAATATTAAAGCCGGTGAAAAAGTTCCATTAATTGTTCCCGATTCAAAAGAGATTGTTCCTGTTGCAACAAATTCAAAAGCCAACATGTTTAAAGACTTACGTCAGGCTTATTCGGAGATTATCCCCAATGGTCCGGGACAACCTTTTGCGTCACATTTTCTTCCTGCCGGTTCTTACCGAGTGGAGACTGATGTTTGGAATCCGTTTGTGGAAGAAGGTATTGACCAAACAACTCCTTATCAAAATAAAACAATTATTTTCGGAATCTTTGAATAATATTCCTTTTGTGTAACTTCTAATAACCGGTTTTTTTATTTAAGGACAGATTATTTAATCACAGAGGACACAGAGTTCACGGAGAAGAAAAATATTGTATTTATTCAGTAATGTCTTGGTTTAGTAGAAATTCCGTAATATTTCCTTCGTCCCTGCGAGGTTAAGATTGATTTTTTCATTATGATAACTTGTTAAACGAATCTCTGTGAACGGTTACAAAATTTTTTTGTTTTAATTTTATTTTATATTTTAAAATTCATCTGCGGCTATCTGCATAATCTGCGGACAAATTTAAAAACAATCTGCGGACACATTTCTGTAATTTGTGGTTAAGGAAATAGACCGTTGTAATGTTACAGATAACAACTACACTTCATCGGGAATTACATACGGGCTGCGATAATCGCGTTTCCAATATTGAGCGGCTTCG
>JAISNF010000393.1 GCA_031276415.1 Planctomycetaceae bacterium | reverse complement strand
GATCTTGTGGAATTAAAATATGGTTCTGTTGATACGACTCCGTTTTCTATCGAAGTAGGCAAAGGCGAAATACCGCCGTTGCTTGATGTTGGTAAATCCGTGCGTTTGAAAATTCCGAAATGAAAAAGAGTAATTATTAACTGAGGGAACTCTAAAAACAAATTTTGATGCCAATTCATCGCCGCTGAATAGTTGCTAAAAAACAAAACGGAAAACTTTTTTAGTTTTCCGTTTTGTTGTTTGGGGGTTTGAATATTGAATCGGGAAATTAAGGAGCAGTTCGGTTGCCGATAAGATATTCTTCCTCTTCCTCCTGAATAATAATTCGCGGAGTAACCATCATCATAATACTTTGAGTTGTTCGCCCAATCGCCGTATTCATAAACAGCCGTTGAATGTACGGAATCTTGTTCAAGATTGGAGTACCGGCTTCGGTTCTGCCTTCGCTTAACCGTTTCATTCCGCCTAGTAAAATAGTTCCGCCGTCAGGAACACTAACAGTCGTCTGAACAGAAAACATCGCTAATGTCGGTAATTGAACAGTAACACCGGAATTTGATTGAGCGGCTTTTTTGGTCGTTCCGCGTTCATCAGTTGAGGCGGAAGCAGCATTATCACCTTTCGCTGTGGTTTGAGTTTCTTCCGTCAGCGAATCTTCACCAAAAAATTTGAACGTGTTCACTTTTGTAATTTTGTTGAACGTCGGATTTAGTACCAAACGAACATATTGCCGGTTGTCAGAAACAGTTCCCTGAACCGAAAGGAGTTGACCTTCACTCAAAATCGTGATAACCGGTTGGTACGCAGCAGCAAAATCACCCACCACCGGAATAACACTCGTAACAAACGGCGACATACTCATGTCCGTAATCATTCCCATTTGACCATTGAAAATAGTTACTTTGGGAGCCTGAAGAACATTACTTCGCGTATCGCCTTGAGTCGCACTCATGAAAAAGTAGGCTTCAATTTCACTTAAAAGCGCAAATCCCATCTGAAGTCCGGCATCCGCACTAAAACCGCCAAACATCGGATCAACCAAACCATAATTCGCCTGGTTCATCGGAATCGAAAGATCAACAGAAATATCGCCCGGAGCCGACATTCCGACTGTTACATTTTTTCCGCCGGTAACCTGAAGCGTATTCGAGGAATTATTATCATTATTATTGTTATCATCACTGGAAGAAAATTGGGTTTGTACACGACTGGCGGCACCGTCGTTCTTAAATTTCATATCGAAATCAATTCCCATTTTTTCGTAAAAATCATCGGCAAGCGTAATATAACGGACTTCAACAGCAATTTGCAAATCGTTGAGTTTCCGCAACTGAGCGAGTAAATCAACAATTTCGGCATGAACTTCTTCTGTTTGGCGAACAACCAAACTAAGGTTGGGATAATATTCCATCATTTCTCCGCCTTCATCCCACGAATCCGGCGAAACAACCGCTTCAATCAAATCCATAATTTCACCGAAATCAGCCTGACTACCGCCGGCAGTTCCGGTTTGCGGAGTTCCAAAACCGTTTCCAAAACCGGTTCCCGTACCAGCCATACTGTTTCCGGGCATATTTCCCGAAAAGTTTTGTCCCAAGATATTGGAATTTCCCATTGAAGCGAGCAAACCGGCATCAATTTTTGTATTGTTGCTGGTAAGCGGAATTCCTCCGCTAACACCGCCGGTAACACCACGCGTCATTGCCCGACCGGATTGGTTTTGCATTGCTCTTTCCAATGCCGAGTTAAGATCATACGGGTTTTTGGTCTGATCAATATTCGGAAAACCCATAATCAAATCGCCAACATAATAAGTTCTCAGATAAAGTTCCCCTTTTGCTTTGGCGGCACTGGTGATGTTGAGCATTTCATTTTTGACGACATACGCTAATTGATACGGCTCAAGAATCACATTCAAAGCACTCCGAAGTTTGATTTCTTTCATCAGTTGAATGGAAATCAACTGATTGCTGGTTATATCAACATCGCGCAACGCCGCCCAGTCAACGATAATATCAACACCGGTTTGTCCGCTAAGAATTTTCAGGACTTCTTCGAGCGGCATCGGTCTATCAAAGTTGAGCGTAACCGGCATTTCAAGTTTTTGTAAAATTTCATTTTCACTTTCCGGTCGTCTGCTTCGAAGAATATCACTCGAACCGCGCCGACGATTGATAATACTTGACCAGTTTTTATCAAAATGTAAGGGACTTAATCCGAAATTCGGTACAATAGAAGCACTATCAACTCCAAGCATGCTTTCGTTAAACGATTCCGCTTTTTCATCGCGAATCGCCATACTGCGGTAAGCGTTGGAAGCGAGTTGTGTTGTTGTCAACAACATGTGTGTTGCCGGTTCATCGGGGGCAAATTCCCGTGCTTTTTTGGCAACCATGACGGCTTCTTCATAACGTTGTTCAACAATCAATTTATTACATTCGTCAATCAATGTTTTGAGTCGTTCTTCTTTACTGCGAAAGTTTTCCGCTTCCCGTCGGCGTTCTTCCCAGACTGCCTGATTACGTTTATCCTGTTCAAGTTGTACTTGATAACGTTCTGAAAATTTAACTGTATTATCAATAGCAGCGTCAATTTGGCGAATGAACATTTCTTTGGTTGTTTGATCGAGCGATGATTGTTCGACGCGTGTTTTTGCCTGCTGGAGAATTTCAATACCGGCGTCGGGATTCCGTTGTTCGCGGGTTATCCGTTGGGCGTCGGAAATCTGTTGCATAATTCCCGAAGAAACCTGTGAAAGAACCATTTGACGATCACGCATCACTTGATCAACAATTGGTGTATTAATTGCAACGGGAGGTTGTGCTTGAGTCGCAACCTGTTGAATATTTTGTGTTGAATTTTGATTGGAATGATAAACCGCTTGTGTTGTTCCATTGGGTGTTTGCGGCTGAGGTTGTGGTTGCGGCTGTGACGGAAGGGATTGGCGTTTGAGTGCAATTTCGGCAAGAATCCGGTTGGGTGTATCACTTCCGGCGGGATAAACGGAATCGGCTAATTTGTAATTCATTGCCGCACGGCAAAGTTGATCTGCCCGATCCAGTTGTCCGTTATTCATTGCGTTACGGGCTTGGCGGAGCATACTCATTGCCTGATTCAAATCGCTTTGTGCCGCTTGGGAAAGAGCGTTCTGCTGAACCGGAACATGTACTTCAGGAACACTCATTGCCCGAATTCTTCGGGCGTCATCAATTCGTTTGAACATTGCGTGGGGATCGTAACCCGCATCGCGTTCTGATTGATTGTACACAACATTTTGAGCGGCTGCTTCTTGCGTCAATTGTGTTGCGAGTTCGATTTCACCGCGACGAAGCATCGCATCCGCTTGATTCAGTGCTAATTGAGCATAATTCCGGCGAAAATTTTCCGTGTTTCCTGCAACACGACCGAGTTCGGCGACTTGTTTGAACTGCTGAATAAGCGTGAAAATATATTCGGGGCGATCATCGAACTCACGATAAACGAGGTTCATTCCCCGAACTTCTGCCGCGATTCGTTCCGCTGTTGCAACATCTTTAACCGCAAGAGCCTTTCGTGCCTGATGCAATTTTTGAGCACTGAGGGAATAAGCCTGATCGGCTGTTAATGGGGTTACCGTTTGCGGATTTGCAACTTGCGGATTTACCATTATGGGGGCGGCTGTTACCGTTGCAGGAGGTTGTCCTAACTCCTGTGCATTGGCGGAGTTTTCTGAAAATGAGAAAGGACTTCCGACTGGAATAAAAGTAAAAGTCGTTCCCAGTAGTGCGGTGATTAAACCCAATTTGATTCTTGCTTTCGTTTCCAACACGATTCTCCTTTCGTGACACGCAAAACAGTGTATGAGGCTTTTTTTACGTGATCAAGTCTTGTTTTCCCGACATCCTTGCCGGTACTCTACGACGGAAGTTCTGTTTACAACGCGACTTGTTTTCAATCAAGACAATTGGCGATTTCTGGAACATTCTTGGAATATTCTAATGTAATCAAATGTAATCGAAGTGAAAACCGGAATAAAACGGAACGGGTTTGGGTTTTATTAAATGGCTATTAAAAATCCCTTTTTGGGGGTTATTCTACCTATTTTTCCGTTTTTCCTTATCAAAGTGCAAAATTCAACGAAAAACGCCTACATGTCTTTCCTCTTAAATCGAATCTCTGCTCGCGTTTCATTAGGAAAAAATGAGAATAATCAACAAAAACAAATTTTTTGCTAGAAACGGACTATCCATAATAGGCGGACAATATGAATTAGCAAAAACCAAAAGAACCCAATTCTCCCCAGACTACGCAGATTATCGCAGATAACAAAACGATGTCCCGAATTTTCGATACGCCCATATGTCATTAATAGTAAGTTTTTGAGCAATTGTTTTGATATTGGGCAGTGAATCCATTTTTGTATCTTTATCTTTGTGATCCCAAGTTCCGGCAATGAGAGTATGTGTGGAAGTTGTTTTTTTATACTCATCCTACTTTAGAATTCGGTTATACCTTTTTTTTGTTGCGTATTTTTCATGCGGTTAAAAAATAGGCAGTTACGTGGCGAAGTATCATCAATAATTTTCCAAATCTTTTTCGAGAGTTGCGATGAGGGGACCGGTTGACTCAACCATGAGAGGATCAGGACCAAACGATAAAATTTGATCACGTTTTATTTCTGCCCGATCAAGTGAAGATGTGAATACAATTGCTTTTCCGCAAGAATCAACCTCTCTTGCTAATTGCCAACCGCGCTCCGCCGGATAACCAAAAAGAATCTGAAGCATGTGAACAACATATTCAAACGTGTGATCTTCGTCATTCCAAAGAATAACATGATACTTTGGTTCGTATTTGGGTTTATTTTTTCGTTTGTTTTTGGGACGAACCATAACAGCGGTTGCTGTTTGGTTTGTTTCCGAAAGACTGAAATGAGACATGGGAGATTTTTAACCTCGAATTGGTTCTTTTGATTTTCGAATAATTCCTGACGGGTGTTTCAGACGGTACACAATCTCTAAAAGTAAACGATCTTCCATTGCCGTATCGCGTTCCACAATAAACCAATTCCCCGAACCTGTATCAACATCAATTTGTTTGGCGAAAGAATCAACTTCATCCTCAAACCGCAAATTGGCAGATGAATTAGATTTAAGTGGATTTTTGTTGTCTTCCAATTCTTTATAAACTTTAACATCAATCATGTATCCGTCAACCTCTGGAATCACGTGAACCTCAACACGCCGCCGAATTGTTTGGAGTGTACTATCAATACGCTCGCTAATTCCTACCGAATCCGCATGCCATAATTCTGCGATGGACGCTCCGATTTTGGGTTTTGTATTTAATCTGCCTTCTGTCAGGACATTACCGTAAAGACGAATAGGCATTTCGCGTTCGATTTCAAAATGCGAATCGACAACATCGACCAAAACAGTCCAAAGGAAATCATGATCATAAGCCTCAACAAAAATCGGATTATTTGATTTTGGAGCGTTCAATTGCCATGAAAATTCACGTGTTCCGAAAGATCGGTACGCTGAACAACCGCCGTTCAAAAACAATATGATAAACGAAAAAAACACAATCGTCCAGA
Source organism: Planctomycetaceae bacterium (assembly GCA_031276415.1). Taxonomy (GTDB): domain Bacteria; phylum Planctomycetota; class Planctomycetia; order Pirellulales; family Thermoguttaceae; genus WRKP01. The sequence goes on along the minus strand of JAISNF010000393.1, from coordinate 5,670 downwards.
ATCGGTGTTGACAAAATTGGATTATTGACGGCATTAAAAACACTTTCTCCTTAAAAAATACCAATATTTTTTACGAGGGAATATCTATTATTCAAAAAATTCAAAAAAATACAAAAAAAATATTCAGAAAATTTCTTAACGTAGTTTCTAAAAAAAGAGATTTTAATGCAAGACCTCTTTTCATAATTTCGCCAAGTTTTGTAATTATTTTTATTAACTATATTATTAACCACAGAGGACACAGAGGAAATTTTTTTTCTCAATCTTAACCCTGCACGGGGTGTGATGTACATAACTGTAGGCGGATTATAGTTAATAGTTTATAGTGAATAGTTAATAGTGTTCGCAAGCGGAATTATTTGCCAAAACATTGTTAATTATTGCGGAAATTTTGTTGAAGATTTTGAGTTAAAAGTTTTGGTTGTTTTTTTACGGGGTAATGTTTATAATTCAAAGAATATTTTGAAAAGCATGAATGTGTTCAAACTTTGATTTTTAGGCAAACTTTAAAAAACGCTTGCGTCACTCTTAAAACCATTGATCAAAAATAATCAAAAATAACTTAAAATAACTTAAAAATAACTTAAAACTATTAACAAAAAATGTTGCTTGATCTTGATTTAACACCGCCGAGTTCTCAGAGTATTGCTAAGCGTGCATTGATTTGCGCCGCTCTCGCTGAAGGTTCCACGATTCTAAAAGGTTCCTTTTATTCGCAAGATCTTCAGGTTATGGTAAACGCCTTACGGCAAATCGGTTTGAAAGTCTCGCAAGATTCCAAACAAGGTCGTATCGAAATTATTGGTCAAGGCGGAATTTTTCCGGTTGATGAAGAATATATTGATGTTGAAAACAGCACGCTGACACTTCATTTTCTAACTTCGGCGTTGGCTTTTTCGCGTGGACTTTACCGGATTAACGGAGATCGCCGCGTACAACAATTCCCGCTCGGCGATTTAATTTATGCGTTAAACCAACTCGGAGCCGATGTTCGCAGTGCCAACGCTTACGACACTCCGCCGCTTTTGATTCATGGCGTTTTGAATCGTCAGGGAATTAGCCCTTCATCGAAACGATATGCGATTCACGCGGAAATGAGCGGCGGTAAACAACGTTATGCGGCAATGACCGGAACATTGTCCAGTCAATATGTGAGCGGCATTTTGTTATCTTCACCGCTTGCCGCCCGAAATTGTCCGGTGGAGTTGCATGTTGTCAACCAGTTGACTTGTGATCCTTATCTTTTGATGACATTGGAAGTGATGAAGGAATTTGGCGTGGAAGTTCCGGTTCAAACCGGCGGAGATGAAAACCCGCTCTTTTCAAAAGGAACAACTTATGTTATTCCGCAAGGTGTCCAATATCGTCCGCATACTTATCACATCGAACCGGATGCCTCTCTTGCCAATTATGCTTTTGCTGCTGTTGCAATTACCGGCGGTCGTGTTACTGTTAAAAATCTGACCGACACAAGTATTCAGAAGGAAATCGAATTTATTTATTGTCTTCAACGCATGGGTTGTCGGATTTCGTTTGCCGACCGTTCTGTTACTGTGGAAAAAACAGAACGGTCATTATTGCGGGGTGTTTCGGTGGACATGTTTGATATGGAAGATTCAATCCAAACATTCGCCGTGTGTGCGTTGTTCGCCACATCACCGTCGCGTGTTACCAATATTGGACATTTGCGCCGTCGCGAACCGGATCGGCTTCCCAAATTGTTAACGGAATTACGGCGTTTTGGTGCCAATATTAGTGAGTTTGAGGACGGTTTTCTGATTGTTCCCCGAAAATATCTTAATCCTACGACAATTGAAGCCGAAGGCGATGCGCGGCTTGCAATGTCTCTTGGTCTTATTGGTTTGAGAGTTGATGGTGTTTGTATTGACAGTGCTGATTGTGTCCGCCGTGCTTGGCCTACATTCTTCAACGATATCGGACTCAATTATTGAGTTAATAGTTGATGGTGGAGAATTGAAAGGAGAATGGAAAGTGGAGAGTTTCGCAATGCGGAATTATTGTCTGTTTTGTCTGCGGATTGGGAAGTTTGCGAAATCTTTGCGAAATCTTTTGTAAAAATAAGTCGAGTTTAACGGTTTTTCTAATTATTCCGGTTATTTCGTGCCGATGTTTAGCATTATGGGTCGGTGTTGCGCCTGATTTTGGTTTAAATCAAGTTGATTTGAATAAGATTAGGAAGAACTGGCAAAATATACAAAATTAAAACCGATACCTGGATCGGTAACAACCGTTCAGTAGCAAGACCATGTTTAATTTATTTTCCTTCAACATGTTTCGCTTTTCCAGTATATTGATTTTGTTGTTTACAATCGGTCTTCTGGTAGGTTTGGTCGGTTGCTCACACAAAAAAACCAATCGCGGACACCTTTTCCGATGTGATTGGGCGTTTGAGTACAACCGAACTCCCTGGGTCGGCTGTCCGCCCGATTCAGGATGCAGCAATGATGAAAATAATTGCAGCAATGAAAGTTGCGAAAAATGTTCCTCCGAGAAAAAAGGCGTTTTGGATTTTTTCAAAAAAGGCAACGATCATGATTGTTCCTGTGAAAATCATAAGAAAAATAAAGGTTTTCGGCGTCATTGCGGTTTAACTCCAGAATGTACCGCCAAAAATCCTTGTTGCCGGACACTTGGCTGTGGAATGTGGATTGATCCCGCCGATCCAAATTCTTTTGCCGGAATTGGAAACGGAGCAAAGGCTTGCGGTTTGACGCCGTTTTGCAGTCCGATGAAACCGTGCGGTTTAACTCCCAATTGTGGTCGGGTTGTCAATCCCAATTATATGAATCAGCAAATGTTGATGCTTGGCAATAACGGAATGGTTTTGTCCGGTGCAACAACAGCACCGTCAACAATGTTGCCGAACAACCCCGCAATTCCCCATACGCCCACAATACCAACTCCGGTTCCGCCTAAAAAAACAATTGAAACTCCGCCGATACAACCCACAACGCCGAAAACACCGGTTCTTGCGGGACCGAATGGATTGCTTATTTCGATGGGAATTGTTCCCGGCGTTTCGACAATTACAACAGGCGGCGTGGTTGCTGCTGCCGGAGTTGCAACACCGGTTGGAATTATGACGCCATCGGGTGTTCAATTACCAAACGGTGTTGTCAACCACAACGCCGTTATCAAAGCCTGCGCAATGCATCCGGGTTGTACGGCGGCGCGACCGTGTGGTATGACGCCCGGATGCGGTATGATGGTTCCGGTGGCAATGGTTTCAAACAACGCCGTACAACTCGCTTCGGCATTGCAAATTCCGGGTGTTGCCGGAGGAATTGTTCAGGCTGGAGGAATGCCGGTAGGAATTGCCAATAATTATGCCAATAACTATTTCGCTTACCCAATGTTGAATCAACCGGTAAATGGTTTAACAATGAGCGGTTTTGCTCAAACCGGTTATCCGCCAATTGGTTATGCGCCAAACGGTTATTCACGGCATAACCGTCTTGCTGCTGAAACCGGTTTAATAAACGCCAAAGAAAACGATGATGAAGAGGAAGAAGAACAATCGGAAGAAAACGAAACGGAAATAAAATCGCCCATGCCGCTTCCGCGTTTTCATCCCCTTCCAACAAAACCTGTTTTTCAACGAAGTGAAGGTTTGCCGGTTTTACCGCGAAACAGCAACAATAACGGCAACAATAAAAGTTTGACCGTTCCCAAAAAAACAAGCACGAGAACAAACACCAGAACAAGCATGAACACAACGATTGGTGAATCGGCTAGCGATAAATCAATTGTTTCAAATTCGACACGGATTTTTTCTGAAGAAGCCTTAAATGAAGCAATGGAACAGGCATATCTTGAAGGAATGTCCGCCGCAATGGAAGAAGTTGGGGAAGAACTCGATATGCGTTCTGACAAGTTAATCGCTCAACCGATTATTCGGCAGGAAGATTCGGAAAAAGCAAATATGCAGGAAAAAATTCTGGAACAGGCTCAAAAACTCCAGATGAAAATTGAGAAACAAAAAGAGTTTGAATTGCAAAGTTATCAGAACGAGTTACGGAAAGAAGCACGCCGCATCGCTGCACAAACTACAGAGGAACAAGCAATTCGTGAACAGGCAATTCGTGAAGAAGCGGCACGCGAAATGGCAATTCGGGAACGAGTTATTCGCGAAGAGGCGGCACGTGAAATTGCGGCGCAAGAACAAGCAATGAAAATCCAACTGGCGCAACAAAATCAATTGGCGAAACAAAATATGGGATACGTTATGCCGCCCAATCAGCAAATGTTACAGCAAACTATTCCGTTCAATAATATGCCGAACACCATGACCAATATTATGCCCAATATGGGAACTGTCAACACAACACCGATGTCCGGTTTGGGATTTCTCCAATCGGCAAAATCGACTGGAACAAATTTACTATCTACCGTAACAGGAATACTATCGCCGTTTTCCGGTTTATTGGGTTCGGAAGTGCCAAACGTAAGAACACAAGGACAAGTTTTATCACGTTCTGTTCCGGTTGGTCAACAAATAATTACTCAACAAATTCCGGCAAGCCAACCGGTTTCACAACCGGTTTCACGTTCCGGCACGGTTGCTCAAAAAACAACTCAAAAAACGGCTCAGAATATTCGGCAAACAAATATGTTGTCGAAAAATACAACGCAAAATGCACCGCGAAATCCAACAGCACCGCCCAAAATACCAATTCCACAATTACCCGGAAAATCATCGCTCCAATATTATTCGGATGATCAGGAATCTTTATCGGAACAAGATTTGTCCGCCTATCATAATAACTCGGCTAATAATTCTGCGAACAAGTCATTGGCAAAGAATAAACAAGTTCCTTTTTCTGTATCTCAAAAAACATCAGAAAAGGAATCAGGCGTTTTTATGCAAGAATTACCGCAAAAACCGCCGACAAAAGCAAAAACTATTCCAAAACCCCAAAGAATTATCAACGCCGATCATGAAGAAGAATCTTCAATGATTCATCAAGTTAATTTTGTGGATCGATAATGGTTACTTCTAATAACCTGTTTTTTATTTAACCACAAAAAAAATCGTCCACTGATTATTTTAAAATGCGTCCGCAGATTACGCTGATAGACGCAGATTATTTTTAAAAAATCATCCGCGATCATCTGCGTAATCTGCGGACAATCATCTGCCAATAAGGAATTTTTTTGCGAAAATAACACAATCTTTTGAGCAAATAACGCAAACTTTTGAGCAAATAACGCAATCTTTTGAGCAAATAACGCAATCTTTTGGGCAAATAACGCAAACTTTTGAGCAAATAACGCAATCTTTTGCGTAAATAACGCAATCTTTTGGGCAAATAACGCAAACTTTTGAGAAATTAACGCAAAAGTTTTTTATTAACCACAGAGAACACAAAGAACATAGAGAACACAGAGTGAATTTTTAATTGGAATCAAAACATAGTTACAATTTAGGTTGCAACGGTTGATGATAATTCCGTTTCCGTCCGAAAACAGGGTCAACTGTCGGCGAGTACGCCGACCAATGTTTACGGCGAAACATTAACTACCTTTTGAATTTGTAATCATTAGGTAGGCGATCCCTTCGCCGAAGGTTATCTAACCTACGGGACGCAACGGTTGATCGGGAACTACAACAGGGTCACTGTCGGTGAGTATGCCAACCAATGTTTCGGC
>JAISNF010000333.1 GCA_031276415.1 Planctomycetaceae bacterium | reverse complement strand
CGGCAGATTTTCAAAACTTTTGCCAACTGCACCGCATCAAAAAGATCAAGTTCAGCAGCACATTCTTTACCAAGAATATTTTGCAACAATAACATATCTTCATCTTTCTTGACTTGCCTGTTCCAGTTAGTACGTAGGTGTTCAATTTCGTTCTCAACCGTTTCAATACTGATACGTCCGTCAGTTGAGAGTGTTGCCATCCGCACAACCGCAGCGTTCAAGTCGCGGAAATTCGCTCTCCATACCGCATCCGAACTCATTGCAAATTCGGCGAACCGCTCCCGCGCATCCTTATTGAACATTATTTTTTGACTGTTACGCAAAGCATACTGCGTCAATTCGTAATCTATATTCGGCTCTATATCTTCGCAACGGTCTTGCAAATCCGGTAAACAAAACGTCCACAAATTGATTCTTGCCAGTAAATCTTCCCGAAATTTTCCGGTAACAACATTATCGTTCAAGTCCTTGTTTGTTGCGGCAATCAACTGAAAATCGCTCTCAACTTCCGTGTCACTCCCGACCGGTAGGAAATGTTTTTCTTCGATGGCACGAAGTAACATCGCTTGTTCGTCAAGACCGAGTTCGCCGATTTCGTCCAAAAATAGAACTCCCAGATTTGCCGTGAACAGTAATCCGGCACGGTCTGCACTCGCACCAGTGAACGCTCCTTTTTTATAACCAAAAAGCATTGACATTGTTTGCTCTCCCCGTAACGTTGCTGCATTGACCGCGACAAATTGTCCTGTTACACGCCCTTGGAATTTCTTCAATTCGTAAATCCGTTTGGCAAGTAATGACTTTCCTGTTCCGGTTCTGCCGGTTAGTAAAATTGGTTCACGAGTGCGGAGGGCAACCATTTCAATCTGTTCGATAAGTTCGTTGAATGCCTTGTTTCGAGTTACTATTCCCGATTTAAGAAACGATACGGAATCTCGGCGTTCCTGATCGAAACGTGTTACAAGTTGTTTGTATTTTGAGGTATCAAGGTCAATGATATGGTACGTTCCAACGACTTTTTCCTCCGGTTTGTTCAGATGCGGCGCAAAGGATTGTAACAGTTTACCGGGGAAAAAACGGGCTTCTGTAAGCAGAAAATAACAGATTTGCATGGCATGTGTTCCCGTCTTGATGTGAAACAAGTACTCTTCCGTCTCTAAATCGAAACGATATTTTTTCATAAAGTCGAACAGTTTCGCATAAACCTCTTCAAAATCCCACGGATCATTGAACGGCATTGCGTGCGACAACACAATGAGTTCCGGCGAAATTTGTTGGAGATCTGTCGTTACACGGTTGAGAAGTCCCGCGATTTCTGGAGAATAAAACAGTTCCAGACGTTTTACTTTCAGGTCGGCATGCATTCCAAGTGCGACCGTCGGTCTCCAAGTGTTCCAACGATCCTCCGTATCGCCCGCATCTCGCTTCGAACCGAGAAATCCGAATACAACTGTCGTTTTCATATTATCAAATTTTATAAAATGCTATTTTAATTGATAGTATTCTATTATTGTTTGTTCTTATCAAAAAACAAGATATGGAAAAAGAATTTTGTAAGTACTTGTATATCAATGAATTATAAAAATCAAAAACGATATTGGCACGTCAGTTGCAATAAAAGATAGAGAATTTTTGAAAACAGAGTATGTTAAGGAAAGAGATTGAATATCTCTCCAAAATTCTCTCTGTTTTTTTCGGTTAAAATTGTTTTTGTTCACATTCCTTAACCATAACATTAAAGTAACATAACAGGAAAACCGTATTATGAACACACTTGTAAAGAAATTTGAAAAGATGGGAGCGCGTGCCAAGTTCACGGAGGTTAACGATTCGATCTGGAATCGTTTCAGTGGTCGGAGAGTCCAGCAAGGAGTTCGGATGAACATCCAACACGATAAAAAGGGGACATTTTTCAATGTCGTAGCAACTTCCGCTGCCGAAATTACCGTACTCGATGTGCAACCCAAAGATCGGCATCTTCTGGTAATGGCAAAAATTACCAACGAAGAAACCAACGAGGTTGAGAAGGAAAAATTCCTTTGTGGACATGATGAACGAGACTGGTTTATTGCACGGATTCCCGAAAATCGTTCGGTTTCCAACGTTTTGACGGCGAAGGAGGCACTCAAACCGAATATTGTTATTACCGCTCAGGAATTGAAAAAGGTTGGCAATAAAAAGAAGAACCGGCACCGTAATAAAGCATTTATTCGGCAGGGCGAATGGTTTTTTGTTCCTGCTCCTGAGATTGAGCCGCCGGAATGGATGATACTTCGGGACGAACCGATGGTACGTACTAACGGCGGAAAACCGCACACAGCGGAATATTTGTATCGAACCGGTGGTACATCGGTTTACATCAGTCATGAATATCCGAACGGTTTGTCGGAAGAAAATTATCGCCGTTTGCTTCTGAAGCAAAAGATTTCCGCGTCATCGTTTCAAGTTCGCCGTCTTAACATGGAAGTATATGTGAAAGGCAGAATTACGCATCCCGACCACAAAACCGTGTTACTCAACGGTTGGCACCGTGTCATGCCGAACACCGAACCAACCATCTCTGCCAATGGTCGTTTAATCGCAATGGGATTCATTGATTGAAATCAGATTGTAATCTTGCAATAATATACTTCACACACTTGAAATTTAGGCTTTTGCCTTTTAATAAAATTTATGAGATATACTGGATTTTCAAGGACAGAATGTATAACGGTAATTTTTTACACTCAATACAATGCTCAGCGTACTCGCCAACAGTTGACCCTGTTGTAGTTCCCGATCAACCGTTACGACCCTTCGGCGAAGGGATCGCCTACCAATCAACTATTCACTATTAACTATAAACTATTCACTATCAACCAACCTCATTTTCACCTAATTTTTCCTAACAAAACAACCTCAGTAGCCAAATAAGATAACACACAACAACCTCATTACCTCATTGTGTATTGTTATTTTTTAATGAGGTAATGAGGTTCGTTTTGTGTTGTCTCTTTTGCTACTGAGGTTGTTTTGTTAAGAAAATTAGGTAGAAATGAGGTTGGTTTTTAGTTGATAGTTAATAGTGAATAGTGAATAGTGAATAGTTGCGCAAGCGTACTATTTTGCCGAAACGTTGTTCATTCGCATTGCGAAACTATTCACTATTAACTACTAACTATTCACTATTAACTATTAGGCTCTTGACAATTTTGGTTTTAATCGGGATAATGACAAAGAGATTGGATATTGTTACATGATATTATTTCAAATATTTTAAA
>JAISNF010000321.1 GCA_031276415.1 Planctomycetaceae bacterium | reverse complement strand
TACCGTGAAAATCAGGAAAAAAATCAAATATTGAAAATATCGCTTTTTCATTTGAGCGTCCTTTGGATAATGTAAAGGCTTTGATTGTATTCAAATTTATGTAGTGAGTTAAGTTAATCAATGTGGTTTCGTCTGGATAGATCAATTGTTGCGAATGACCAAAGTATATCAATAAAATTATTTTACAATTATTCAACATTTTGTACCATTTCCCTGATTCTTTCGATAACAGTTTTCATTTCAACAACATTTTTCGTAATATCAGCATCGTTGGCTTTGGAACCCATCGTGTTTGTTTCTCGTAATAACTCCTGCGTTAAAAAATCAAGTTTCCGCCCGCAACTTTCTTTCAAAAGCATTGCGTTTGTAAATTGCGTCAAATGTGACCGAAAACGAACCGTTTCTTCGGAAATATCGCAACGATCCGCATACACGGCAATTTCACGGAGTAAATCAGTATTGCTAAGCGATATTTCTTGTTCCGGTATAACTTTGCTAATACGTTCCAACAATTTTTGTTGATACAACGGAATCACACGCGGTGCTAATTGTTCGACATTTTGAATCAACCGGTAAAGTGTTGCAATATTAGTTTCGAGGTCTTTGTGCATGGAAATTCCTTCTGCCTGACGCATGGCTTGAAGAGCATCCAACGCTTCTCGAAGAGCCTTTTCAATAATATTCCAGATTTTTTCGTTTTCTTCATCACAACAATTGATATCCGTTGCCGTTTCTATAACACCCGGCAAAAAAATCAAACGATCCAAAGACGGCAAAGGAATTTCACCAACATGTCCCAATTTAGAACCAAGTTCAACCAATTGTTCAAAATAAGACAACAAAACAGGAGCCGAAATTTTATAGTCGGAAGTCTTTTTTTCCTGCCGAATACGAATGTTTGCGCTGACTGTTCCGCGTTCAATTAAACTCCGAATCAACGGTTCGATTCTTGTTTCCAAAAAACCGTAACCATCCGACATTCGGAGCGATAATTTGAAATAACGGTTATTAACCGCCTTCAACTCTACGGAAACAACAATCTCTTCCGTTCGGCAAACGGCAATACCGTAACCTGTCATACTGAAAAGCATAAACGGTTTTTTTTGTTTTTGAACAGTTGCGGTTTTAGTTTATTTATTATTCAGGTTTTTTTTCCGGTACCGGTTGTTCCGTTGCAGGAACTGCGGTAGGTGTGCTTATCGGTGCGGCGGTGTTTGTTTCTGTGTTCGTAACAGGCGATGCATCCGGTGTTGATACTGATGTTGCGGAATCGGAAGTTTCGGAAGTTGAGGAATGAACCGGTGCTGTTGCAGCAGGAATATTTTCACTAAAACTGTCGCCAATCCCTTTGTAACCGTTATGTTTCAGAGTCCAATAAATCGTGGTACAAAGAATAATCCATATAATTGCCGTTACAACAGTAATTTTTGTGAACATATCACCGGCTTTGGTTCCAAACGCACTTTGTCCTCCCATACCGCCAAACGCACCGGCTAAACCGCCGCCTTTTCCCCGCTGAATCAGGATCAGGAAGATCATAAAAACCGAAAGCGTAATAAGAACAAAAACGTATAATGTTTGCCACATGGTAGATAAAAGGTGAATTAAACGGATTTAATAATACCAAGAAACGGATCAACTTTCAAAGATGCTCCGCCGACCAAAGCACCGTCAACATTGGGTTTAGCAAGGATTTCTTTGGCATTTTTGTCATTAACACTTCCGCCATATTGAATTCGGACGGCTTCGGCAACCTCTTTGTTGTAATTTTTTTCAATCATTTTTCGGATGGCAACATGAACTTCTTCCGCTTGATCCGGTGTTGCCACTTTACCGGTTCCGATTGCCCAAACCGGTTCGTAAGCGATAACCGATTTCCGAATATCATCCGCAGAAACACCGGAAAAAGAACCATCTATTTGCCGTTGGATCACTTGTTCTGTTGCTCCGGCTTCACGTTCTTTGAGCAGTTCACCAACACAGACAATAGGAATTAAACCTGCTGCAAGAACCGCATGAGTTTTGAGATTAACAATTTCGCTTGACTCACCGAGAATATGCCGACGTTCACTGTGTCCCAAAATAACATATTGGCAACCGACATCTTTGAGCATTCCGACGCTGATTTCGCCGGTGAAGGCTCCTTCTTTTTCAAAATAAACATTTTGTGCTCCGATGCCGATATTGGAACCTTTTAGTGCGGCGGCAACCGGTTGAACATAAATACTGGGCGGACAAACCGCAATATCGAGATTATTTATTCCGGCAACAACTTTTTTTAATCCTTCTGCCAATTCTATTGAAGAGGCGAGAGCGAGGTTCATTTTCCAGTTTCCGGCGATTATAAGTCGTCTTGTCATTGGGGGTTATAATTAGTTAGCGTATGAAATCTAAAAGTTATTCAATCGTCTGGAAATTCCAAACGAAAACAGTTAAGAACAAAATTATACCGAACACTTTCCATAATTAAAGGGGGGAGGTTTTAGTTGATAGTTGATAGTGGAGAGTTTCGCAATGCGGATTAAAAACGTCCGGTCAATAATTCCGCATTGCGAAACTCTCCACTATCCACTATCAACTATCAACTAAAACCTCCCCCCTTTAATTATGGAAAGTGTTCGGTATAATTTTGTTCTTAACTGTTTTCGTTTGGAATTTCCAGACGATTGA
>JAISNF010000286.1 GCA_031276415.1 Planctomycetaceae bacterium | reverse complement strand
AGAACTATTTTTTAAACCGCAGAGATCACAGAGAAAATTGTTAAATGGAAATTAAATTTTATTTTTAATTTACTATTTATTATTTCCAATTAGAAATAAAATTTAAACTTCCTCTCTGTAAACTCTGTGTTCTCTGTGGTTTTAAAAAGTAAATTTGTGTTTTTAGAAGTTCCCATAGAATATTATAAATATTACAAATACTACAATGAATAAAAAGAAAAACCAGAAAGATTTATCGATTTCTGTACATTTCGATTCTCAGGAGACTGATTCTGTTCAGTTGGAGTTGGATTTGCGCGGAGAACCGGTTTTGTTTGGACTTTGGAAATTCACACTTCAAAAGCGCGGTAAACCGCTTCAGGCAATTGATTCTTGGACGGAAATTTGTGTTCATCGTGAAAAGGGTTGTGAATATCTTGAACTCGATTTACCGCTTTCGGACAATTATCGGCTTCAGCGTTTTTTTCTGCTCGATAATACCGACCGATTACTCATTCTCGGCGATACATTATTATGGGACGGCAACAATACGAAACAACGGTTATCGGAACGGAATGACCATTTGATGTATGAATCCACACTTTTTTATTCGCCCAAACTTCGCCCCAAAACATTTGCGGATTCAACGGAAATTTTTTTTCAACCCAATAAACCCAAATCATCACCGATTTTTCGGGTTTTTCCTTTGGCGTTACCGGAATGGAAACAGACAAACAAAACCGGAATTGTTACGGGAACTCTGGGAATTGAGCAGGCAACATTAGTGCTTCGGCAACAAACTTCCGGTATTTCTATGTTTGCTCCGTTGTTTTTTGATTTTGATGCCAATCGTTCCGGCACTCAATATACGTGGCGGCATTTAACAGTTGGAGAAAACATGAAAAAAGTTCCAGACGATCAGGCAGTGGGCTATCGGGTGCAGGTCAACAAAGAACAATTTTTGTTATACCGTTCCATGACGCCATCGGCAAATCGAACTGTTCTTGGTCATAATTTAATCGACGATTTTTGTTTTGCCCGTTTTGTTCCCGAAACCGGTGTTGAAACACTTATCGTTATTGAAAGCGAAAAATAATAATCCGACTCTTAGAAAAAATTTGTCCGCAGATAATTTTTAAACTTGTCCGCAGATTACGCAGATATTCGCAGATAATTTTTAAACTTGTCCGCAGATTGTCGTAGATAATTTTCGAGAAGACGAAACAATATCAACCGTTGCGATTTTTCGGCGAAATATCGCAACGGTTGTTCTAAATTACGGAAACATTGCTCTTGTTGTACTAAAATCTAAAATTAAAATTCTTTGATTTTTGAACGATCAAGAGAACCGCTGTTTTCGGCTGTTGCTCCAGCGAATATTTTAATAATGTTCGCTAAAACCGTAATCGCCTTGCCGGAAACATTAATATCGGCATGCATTGCCCCGTCAATGACCTTGCCGGAAACGGTGATTTTGGCATCAGTTCCCGAAGAAGAAAGCAATTCGATTGATTTGGTTACTGTATCAGAAAGCGAGTTATCGGTGTATTTTTTCAGAAGTTTCCCAAGCGGTTGCAAGGCAAAAACTCCAATCGGTTGTTTGAGCGGAACCGGTGTTTTCGTTTGGGCTAAGGCTTGGCGAAATGATTTTTCCGTTTTGTCAAAATCAAAACCCGCCGCAATCGCCACCGCTTCATCGTCTTTGTTGATTGCCCAGAAAAGTCCAACCGTTTCTTTCGCCAACTTTTCCGGTAATTCATGCCCTTCCGCAGCCTCTTCCAATGGAATTTTCAAACTGGAAACGTTAAAACCTTCAATAACGGTATCATTCTTTTTGAGATATTTTTTCAAAAATTCATTCACATCGTCTTCGTTGTGATCTTTTTTGATACGGTCAAAAATATTAACACCAAGTTTTTCCAAGTCCGCTGTTTCGCCAATCGTAAGAGCCAGAAGAAGTGTCCCATTAGCATCCAACGAAGCCCCCACTTCACCTTTTCCTTTTTGGATCGTTGCAGTGAAAATCTTTTTCGCTGATTCGGCTAAAGATGTATTTGCTTCAAGTTCTTCATCAGTTTCCGATTGTTCTTCGATTTGCAACAAAACCGCATCAAATAATTGATCAATTGCCGTAAGAGAAAAATCAATCTCCGATGATCCTATTGTTTCGACATTGCTCCAAGAAAAAATAACCTCGTTTGGATTGCCGAGAAATCCGCTGAATTTTGTTTTGGCATTTTTATAATCAGCAATTTGTTTCTCAAGTTCGGAATCTTTTTTCGGAACAACACTGGCTGTCAGATTAAGATCAGCCGTTTTAGGATCAAAAGAAATTCCAATTGTTTCGGAACGAAGTTTTTCGTAAATATACGTAAGTGCTTCATTAAATTGTTCAATTGCTTGTGTTGCCTGCGGACCGGCTTGCATTGCGAAGAACATTTGTGGTAACGCCAATGCGGTTTCGATGGCATCGAGAGAGGCGTTTTCGAAATCAATTTTGAAACCTATCGTTGTTTTTTCCAATTCGGCAAACAAGGCTTTGGGATTATCGGGAATCGTCAATTCCGATTCTTCCGTAACAACAGCGACAAAACCTTTTTTCTGATAAAACAAATAATTCCCCAAAGGGCTGTTAATGAGATATTTCCCATCACTTTGTTTTTTCAAACCGGTTGTAATCGTTTCAAAACCGGGTAGATTAACGGCTTTTAGATCATTGATTGGCAGGATGAGCAGGGGTTCTTTGATTTCGTCGCCGTTGCTGTGAAGCACAAAACCAAAAGAACCATCAGGATTCAAACCTGACAACTCTTTGAAAGGAGCAACCGCATTTTCAAAATCTTTCGACGCACCGGCAATCTCTGCAATTTTACCGGCTACATTTAACAGTGTTTCGGGAGGCGCGATCTTAATTGTAAGAAACGCTTTCAACTCCTCCGCTTGGAGTGTTGCCGAAAACAATATCGACAACGAAATCAACAGGGTTGTTACAGATGTAAAACCACGCAAGACAAAACTCTTTCTCATGTTTTTTTTCAGGATTTAGAGGATTTAAGGAACGGAAAACAAAGAATCAATGCAGGCTCAAATTTTGAACAGCCTTATCATTAACCTTTATGAAAGAGGGGAATATACCAGAAATAAAATTATCTTACAAGAGGTACGATCAAAATAGTTGATAGTTGAGAGTTGAGAGTGGATAGTTTCGCAATGCGGAATTATTGATGTTCTCCACCTCTTAAAATTGCCCCCAATAAAGGAGAGGAGCCGCTTATAATAATTACGGACGAAACAATAGGTTATCCTGTTGTGGACACTCCTGACTTGAGGCGAAGACTGGCTGGCAATGTCAAGCGAATCGGTCCTCAATGGTCCTCGATGATCCTCGATTTTACCTCCAGAAGGCGGACTACCGTTATCAAGGACAATATCCGCCCAACTGTTATCGTTTCCGAAACCGCTGTTTCCTTCCGTTTCATTGGTGTACTCATTACACTTTAAAATTCGGTTTTGGTTAGAAAATATCACTTAGAATATTCTATTTGAAAATCCTGTAAATTCTGTTGATCCCGTCAAAATCTGTTAATTTTGTCCAAAAACGAAAACCGAATTGTCAAATGTGAGAAGTATAACACGAATCGTAGAAAAAGCGTAATCGGAAGCAGTTCCTCCTCGATCATCGTGCATATTGAGATCTTCGCTAGTACTTCGGCGGCTTGGGCAACGGTAAATGTTGACGGCGGCAAATGGTTTTCATTTTTCATTGGCAACATCTTGTGATGATTGACGATTTATGGAATAATAGAATCCGTCCCGTTTATAATAGCCACCGCTTATAATAGCCACGTTTGGAACCGCCAAAAGTCGGTTTTGTTTATTATGTGTGAATGATTACAAAAAAATTATTGGCGGATTGGTTAATTGGTTATAAACATTCCATCCCATTTTTTCAAAGGAGTTTGTCATGAAATTGTCATCAACACGTTGGATTACCGGAGTTTTGTTGTTCGTCATCTTCACCGCTTTATCTGTTTCACCAGCCACAGCACAGCCGGGTCGTTTTCACGGACCACCGCCTCCGCCGCATCATCACCATCATCACGGTCCGAGTGATTTTGACAAAGCACTCGGTGTCATCGGAGCAGTCGGAGCAGTTGCTGCAATTGCCAACGGTTATTCGCCTTATGGTTATTACCGGCGTTCTCCGTCAGTGGTTGTCGTGCCGCAACGTCCGTCAACAGTTGTTGTTGAACGTCCGATCATTGTTGAAAAACCCGTTGTCGTAGAACGTCAGGTTCTTGTCGAAAAAACCGTTCCCGCAACTCCCGTTTTACCCGCCGATTATTATTCGCCAAAACTCGGAACAACATTTATTATCCAAAATATGAAAATTCCGGGTTACACATTCACCGCCGCACGCTTAACCTCCAATCCCATCGAAGGCTCGCCTTTGAATACTATCGGACTTCGTAAAGGTGATGTCATTACGCGGCTCGATAATGCAGCAGTCGATTCTTTGGAAGAACTTGAACGGCACGAAAAAAATACGCTCATCCGTTATATCAAAACCGGAACAACAAAAGTTCAATTGGCAAAAATTTACATTCCAACCGATAGCGAACTTAGTTCCAATGAAACGGATACATTTTACGCACCTTAATATTTTTGTAATATTTTTGTAATATTGCAAAGTTTCCGCTGTATGAAAAATAGGTATGAAAAATAAAAGTGTTGTTATTATTCCGGCGCGTTACGCTTCAACACGGTTGCCGCGAAAACTGTTGCTTGATGAAACCGGTAAGCCCTTGATTCAATATACTTACGAAGCGGCATTAAAAGCGAAGTTGCCGGAATTAGTATCGGTTGCCTGTGATCATCAGGAAATTTTTATGGCGGTCAAAAGGTTTGGCGGAACGGTGTTTATGACGGATCCAAACGCCGGAAGCGGAACGGATCGGGTTGCCGAAGTTGCGGCAAAAATGGATGATGCGGATATTATTGTCAATGTTCAGGGTGATGAGCCGGAGATTGCCGGAGAGTCGATTGATTTGGTGATTCGCATGTTGATTGACCATCCGCATTCCGTCATGGCAACGCTGGCAACCCCAATTCGGAACCAACAACAACTCGAAGATTCCGCTTGTGTTAAGGTTGTGTTTGATCAAACCGGTCGCGCTCTTTATTTTAGCCGCAGCGTCATTCCGTATCCGCGAAACGGCGTAACAACGGAACTATTCCAATCTGATCCGCCTCTATTTTATCAACATGTCGGCATTTACGCTTACCGCCGCGAGTTTTTGCTTTCACTGAGCCGGTTGCCGCAATCCGATCCCGAAAAAACGGAAAGTCTTGAACAACTCCGTGTGTTGCATCATGGTTTTGGAATTATGGTCGGTGTTGTCAACGAACCAACATTTGGCATTGACACGCCGGAAGATTACAGCCGTTTCGTGAAAAAATTATCATACCAATAATCTTTTCAATAATATTACACTTTAACATTACATATTTTTAACATTACACATTAACGTTTTTTCAATATTTTTATTATGCAAGCGATTGTTTATTATGCGCCGGGAGATATTCGAGTGGAAGACATTCCCAAGCCGCAACTTCGTGAAGGGGAATTACTTATTCATATTGATGCTTGTGCGGTTTGCGGAACTGATCTTAAAAGCAAACATCATGGGAATCCGCGAATTAAGGCTCCGCTTGTGATGGGTCATGAATTTACCGGAATTGTTGAAGAGATTTCATCTTCCGCTGTTGGAACTTGGAATATTGGCGACCGAATTGTGATGGCGACCAGTATTTCGTGCGGCGAATGTTATTATTGCCGGAACCATTTTCGTAATCTTTGTACAAATTTAGCACCGATGAGTTTTTCTTATCCTGGTGGTATGGCGGAATATGTTGCGATTCCTGCGTTGGCATTGCGGGGGGGGCATGTTATTAAGGTTCCGGTTGAAGTTTCGTCAGCGGCTGGAATTAAAGCGGAATGGGCGGCTTTGGCAGAACCAACGAGTTGTGCGGTTAATTCTGTGCAGCAATGTCATATTCAATCGGGTGATACGGTTCTTGTTATGGGAGCCGGTCCTATGGGATTGCTCAACGCTGTTGTAGCAAAAGCGTTTGGAGCAAAACAAATTATTATGTCGGAACTCAACGAACTTCGCCGTAATCAGGCAAAGAATTTTGAAATTGATTTTGTGGTGGATCCGGCAAAAGATAATCTGAATGAAGTTGTCCAATCTGTAACAAAAGGAGTTGGAGCAGATGTGGTTATTGTTGCCGCTCCAGCCGCTCAACCGCAAGAACAAGCGTTATCGTTTGTCCGAAAACAAGGCACTGTTTGTCTTTTTGCTTCGTTGCCTGTCGGAAAAAATATGCTGAATATTGACAGCCGTTTAATTCATTACGGTGAAATTCGGCTTATCGGTTCCAGCGATTCTACTCCAGAACACGTTAAAAAAGCCGTTGAACTGATTGTAACAAAAAAAATTCCGGCGGAAAAAATCGCCTCACATCTTTTGCCTTTGCATCAGATTGAGCAGGCTTTCGAGTTAATGACCAGCGGCGAAGCATTGCGTGTTGTCCTGATTCCGCCACAATCCACGTAACAAAATGTAAATGCCGGATTTCCAATAGATATGTTGACGCATGTTACTAAAATTCAAATTGTGAACAAATTAAAATATCATGACGAATAAATTACCGGTAGGAATACAATCGTTTTCTGTTTTACGCAGTGAAAACTATTTGTATGTTGACAAGACGGAATTCATCTATACGATGATAACTTCTGGACGGATTTATTTTCTATCGCGTCCTCGTCGTTTCGGAAAATCGTTGCTGATTAGCACGTTGGATGCGTTATTTAGCGGACAGAAAAAATTGTTTGAAGGGCTTTTTATTTACGATCAATGGAATTGGTCACAAAAATATCCGGTAATTCGTTTAGATTTCGGCTCAATCGCGAACAAAACGCCCGACGCATTAAATAATTCCTTATCAGATTTTATAAAAGAAAAGGCGATAGAATATCGTGTCAATATTGAGAAGACGGAATTGCCTGATAAATTTGCGGAACTAATCAAAAAAATATCTCAATCAACCGGACAACAAGTTGTCATTCTTATTGACGAGTACGATAAACCGATCACCGCTCATCTGACAAATATTGAAACACTTGAAGCCAATAAAATTATACTTCATGATTTTTATCAAGTCTT
>JAISNF010000221.1 GCA_031276415.1 Planctomycetaceae bacterium | reverse complement strand
CCGTACGACTTGCATGCCTAATCCATGCCGCCAACGTTCATTCTGAGCCAGGATCAAACCCTTCAATTTATTTCATATAGCAATCGTTCCTTTGCAGAAACGGCTAATTTCAAACTGATCGAGATCGCTCTCTGGTTGCCTTAAATGATGGTCATCATCTAAGGACTTTTATTATTCATCACCAATCCTCATTGGATTTTTTGGAGTTCACAAAAATTTCGTCGAAATTTTTATGACCGGCCAATGGTTATTTATCGTATCATTCTACGACAACGCCATCAACCGCCATTTCATCACTACCTAATTGTCAAAGATCAAATTTGTCGTCAATAAAACTTTCTGAAGTATTACAACTTATTCGTTAGTCGTTTTACTTCTTTTCATCAACAACATACGCAAGATTTTAGCGGGACATCTATTTCTGTCAACAGGGGGCAGAAAATTTTTTTTATTCGCTGTTTTGAGTTAATAATTCTCACTCAATGCCCACTTACTCTCAAGTATTTCATAAGTATAGCAAAGTCGTTTTATTGGTCAATGAGGGGGCAAAAAAAATTTGGGAAAAATTTTTATTTTTTTTCTTAGAGTTCATCATCCTGCGTGATTTTAAGGGGATCGTTTGGGTAACAATTCCAAGATAAAGGCGGAACAACGCAATATATTTTACAAACAATCCGATTTATTCGGGGGACAAAATGCCGCATTCGGATATCCGAATGCCGTATTCGGATATCCGGATGCCGTATTCGGACATCCGGATGCCGTATTCGGATATCCGGATGCCGTATTCGGATATCCGGATGCCGTATTCGGATATCCGGATGCCGTATTCGGATATCCGGATGCCGTAAAATTAGTTAATTCCGCCGCAAAATTAGTTAATTCTGCCGTAAAATTAGTTAATTCCGCCGCAAAATTAGTTAATTCCGCCGTAAAATTTGTAAATTCCGCCGCAAAATTTGTAAATTCCATCGTAAAATTTGTAAATTCCGCCGTAAAATTTGTAAATTCCGCCGTAAAATTTGTAAATTCCGCCGCAAAATTTTTGAAATGTCTCATTGATTCGGCAATTCCAAAGATAGACGAAGTTTCGCAACAACCTACGATTATGCGTCATTTCGTCATTGCGGGACTAATTGCTTTGCTCGGTGTTAAAAAAGTAATTGCCGAATAATTCCGTCAATTACTTTTTTGTTTTTACCGCTTTATCTTATATTTAAAATGGATTAGAATAAAAAGGAAAGTTTTTTATTTATTTAGCGAATTTATTAGGTTTATTAGGTATTTTCCCATGCCTTTAATTTTTTTGTTTATTAACCGAACTCGGTTGCCGGTGTTGATTTTTTTCTGTGTTTTATTCACGGTTTTGCTCACAGCGGTCAATCATATTTCTGCTCAAAGTCCGGCGGTTCGGGATGTTGCGGCGGAGCCGGTTAAAATCAGTCCGGTTTCACCCGTTATTGAGCAGGCGCCACTTGATGCCGTTGTCATTTTTAACACCGAAGGGAAACGTTTGCTCCATCTCCCAAAAGGTTGGCCTCTGGAAGACCTTGACGATTTTTGGAATTTTCTTTTACGGGATAGAAAAAATCCGTTGCCGCCGTTTGGTTTACAAGAACTTAATGTTGTCGGAAAAGTTGTTGACCGTCACGTTGAAGCCGAAATCCGAATCGTTTTGACAGCATTCAATAACCGCCCGCTCCTTATCCCAATCGGAATGAAAGAAGGCATTTTGCCCGCTAACGGAAAGGCACAACCGATATTTCGCGGACCGGGTTCTTTTGATTTGACCGTTGATTCCCAATCAGGTCAATATCTTGTGTTAATTCGCCCCCAAATTCCCGAACCCACGAACCTCCAGCAACCGGAAAATTCCATCATAAATCCCACAATAAATTCCGCAATAGACCGAAAACCGAACTCCGAAATCCCCGTTCCCTTGCCGGAAAAATTGCCGGAGAAATTATCGGAAAACTTGGAAAATAACGCTAATAACAACAAAAATACAAAAGAAGAAAAAAATTCAACAAAACAACGTTACGAACTGATTTTATCTCTTTGGTTTCCCCTGACACAAATCGGTAACGAAGAAAACCGGCTGGCGATTTCTTTTCCGCAAGCGGTTAGTTCGCAATTTATCTTGTCGGTTCCAGAGAAAGAAATCGCCGCAACCGTTTCACAAGGAGCATTGCTCAATACGTCCGATTTACCCAATCAACCAATCACGCAATTCAAAATACTTGGTCTGAGTTCGGATTTTGAACTTTCCTGGCGGAAGAAAAAAACAGAACCGCTTGATGATCGTCCTGTTCTTTATGTTGAAGATGCTTTGATTAAAGTGCAACTGGAAGCCAAATCAAATATTTATGATGTACTTTTGCCGGTACGTAGTTCTCCGACTTCTGTTTTTGACCGATTACGCATCAGGTTGCCGTCAGGGACAACTCTGGATCGTGAAACAACAGAAAAATATGCTGCCGGCGGCTATTCTTTTGATTGGGTTAAAAGCGAAACGGTGTCTTCGTCGATTTTGGAAATCCGGTTTCCGCGAAAAACTTCCGGTTATGTCAATATTCGTCTCAAAGCAATTCAGCAACTCAATACGGAAAAACAAGATATTTGGCGTGATCTTGGCGGTTTTGAGGTAATCGGTGCGGAACGGCAATTTGGTTATCTCACGGCATCGGTTCCTACCGATATGCGGTCAAACTGGAAACCAATTCGTGGTATTCGGCAAACAGAACTTGCCGATTCTGCAACCTACGAAGAAGTTGATGCCCGATTTGAATTTTTTTCGCAGCCTTTCCTTTTGCAAGGGCGAATTGTTTCGCCGCAGCCGCGAACCAATGTCAAACCGGAATATCAAATCGAAATCAATAAAGGTTCTCTTGTATTGACGGCGCGGTTGTTGTATGAAGTTTTGGGTTCTAAGACGGAAAGTCTTTCGATTCGGTTGCCTGATTGGAAATGGAACGGCGAAATTAAACCTTCTAATATTATTGATACTGTTGGGGTTGAGCAAGACGAAAACGGGCTTTTAACAATTCCTTTCCGAACACCTACTGACGGTTCCTTTGAAATAGAACTCAAAGCCTATCGTTCACTTCCGGTGGAGGAAGGCGAAAAAAAACAACGATTGGTGATTCCGTTACCGCAACCATTGGTAACATGGAGTGAACCGGCTCCGGTGGTGATTATTCCGGCGGACAATGTTGAAGTGATTCCGATTGACGAGGATACTGATTCCGGTTTGGCGGCAATGGAGCCGGAATCAAACAATTCCGTGCCGACACGGACTTTCGGATTAACACGCCGCAGTCGGCGTTCGCAAACGTTACGGCTTGAAGTTCCGGAACGGCAGCAGGAACCGTTGTTTTATCGTACAGAACCGGTTGAGTCTGTTTTTGTGGCGGATATTCGTTATCATCGTCAAAAGATTACGGCGTCAATGCGGACGGATATTCGGTTACGTGATTTGAATGATCAGGTTGATCAGATTATTTCTTATGATGTTTCGTATGTTCCGGTTGAAAAATTATATTTTCTTATTCCTAAGTCGTTGGAAGAAAACGGTCATTTACAAGTGAAAATCGGAAACCGTCCGTTGGAATTGCGGGACGTAACATTAACCAACACATTAACCGGTACGGAAAACGGCATGGAAAGATCGGAAAACGGTTCGGAAAATTGGAGCCGGAAATTGGTGATGCTTCCCGAATCTTTGTTCAAATTTCAATTAACGCTTCGCTATTCGATTCCGCCGACTCCTATTGAATACGATATGACGTCATCGTTTTCGTTATCATTTATTCGTCCGGCGGAAACATTGGTTTCCGATCATCGTGTCAATTTGATTGTTCCGCCGAGTTATCTGATAGAACTTCATGACGACGTGAATCATCTTTGGAATATGACGACACCGGATTCGTCAACACTTGGAACAAGTTTCCAATCGTCGCAAACACCGGATAAAATTTCGTTGCTTATTTCGTTCTCTAATCATGCGGCATTGGGAACAACTATTATAGAGCGTGCCTGGCTGCAAACGTGGCTAACCGGTTCGTTACGGCAAGATCGTGGAATTTATCTGATTACCAGTGACCGCGAATCTGTAACTATTAACCTTCCGCAGGCAATTGGCAAGAACAAAGTTTTTGTTTCTGTTGATCGGACGCCGGTTCTTGCGGATGTTTCATTGAAGGGCGAGTTATTGATTCCGTTGACATTGGAGCAACGGCAACGTTCTGTTTTGGTTGAGATTATTTATCGATTTCCGTTTGAAGCGGTTCGTAGTTTTGTGAAGTTGGAGTTGCCGCATTTCGATTCGGAATCGCTTATTCGTTGTGAATATTGGCAAGTTATTCTTCCGCAAGACCGGCATATTCTTGATATTCCTGCCGGTTGGACGCCGGAATACCGTTGGTCGTGGAACAATCTGTTTTGGGGGCGTGTTCCTTCGCTTCAGAAAAAGGACATTGGTTTACCGGACGATTCGCCGGAAAGTCCCGTGATTTCGGCGAGGGCGAATCAATATTTATTTAGCAGTCTTCATCCTGATTCAGAGACTTCGCTTTATATTGTTGGGCGTTCACTTATTGTATTATTTTCGAGTGGTCTTTCGCTTCTTATTGGTTTAACGTTAATTTATTTTCCGCGAACCCGTTATGCCGGATCGATTTTCGGTCTTATTGTAGCGTTATTGGCGGTTCTTTTTTACCGACCTGCTCCGGTGTTGTTAATGCTTCAGGCGTCCTCTTTTGGTGTTTTTCTGGCATTGGGTGCGGCTTATGTTTACAGGATTGTGTATCACGAAGAAAAATGGGTAGTTCCTGTTTCAAGAACATGGGAAGACTCCACACAAACATCGGAAGTATATTCCGTAATCGTTGATGAAGAAACCGAACAGGAAAAAAAAGAAGAGAAAAAAGAATCACCAAGTCAAACATAATCTTACATTCGCAACGTTATATTTTTTGTAAATTATAGTAACCGTTCATGGAGATTCGTTTAACGAGTTATCATAATGAAAATTTTAGTAGAGACACAATGCATTGTGTCTCTACGAGTGTCTGTCTATTTTTAATCGTTCAAGTAACGTAAAATG
>JAISNF010000218.1 GCA_031276415.1 Planctomycetaceae bacterium | reverse complement strand
GACACATTACACCCAACAAAAGCCCCGCATGGGGCGAGATTATCAGCCCGAATAACTATAATCTCGCCCTTGCAGGGCTTGAAAAATAGGACCTTCCGATCCGTAGGTTGCGCTTCGCTACACCTACGGGTATGCATAATCACACCCCTTGCGGGGTTAAGATTGTAAAAATAAAAATTTCCGATTGATTTCATTCTGTATTAAATCAAAAAATATTTTTGGATGTTTCCTATCGAATAATTCCAATAATTTTGATTACTTAACATTCGTTGTATTACCGGCACCGGTTTTAGCGGTGTTTTCAAAATGCGGTACGGAACTAAGGCGTTGCTGACGTTCTGCGGAAATCGGTTGCGGACGGCGTTGACGGGAAACATATCGGCGTCCTTTGAGAGCGGCTTCTTCCGTTGCTTTTTTCAACGCTTCATCAAATTCGGTAATTTCCTTATTACGTTTTTCAACCAATTCTTTCAACGCTTTCAACTCTTCCGCCGCTTCACGATCTGTCGGACGATCAATCAGGAATCCGCCTGACGAACCGCGTTGAACATAGGAATTGTTCGCCGCACCGCAACCGTATTTATCATTACCGCCGTAATTGATCAGAAAACTGAAATTGCCGCCGCAATTCGAGGGCAAATGATAAGTAATATTGTTGCTGGAATACGCTTGGTTGCGTCCTATAAACTGATCGTCGCCGCCGTAATTGAACAAAATACCAATACTTCCTTCCGCTCCAACTCCTTGTGTCATTCCGCCGGTTGCCGTGAATTTATCACTGCCGTTGAAATCGCAAAGATAACCAATGGAAAGATCCCACCCCATACCTGTTCCCATAATTGTTCCGCCGTAAACATCATTGCCGTTGTCGTCGAAACAATAACCGAGTGAGTAATGGCAACCGAATCCGTTGACAAAACGAGTCCATCGGTTTTGTGTTCGTGCGCCGCCGGAATACGCCATTAAGGTACTTCCATGCCGTATATCATTTCCGTCAAAGTCCCGAACAAATCCAACTCCCAGCCAATAACCGCCGCCATGACCGAAATAGTCCACTTCGTAACTATCATCGCCGTTGCCGTCAAGCAACGCTCCGACACCGCCGTTGGCAACCTGCCGAATACCTGCTCCGACTCCTTGCCCCCAACCATCATATCCGGGATGTTCGGGATACGAATCAAGATAAAAACCGCCGCAATAATAATTATCATCACCCTCCGTGTCTTCGATAATTCCAAAACCGCCGGGTGCGCCGAATCCTTGTGCCCACATTGCCGCACGGTATTTATCGTTTCCTTTCCGATCAATCAACATTCCCAATCCTTCGAGAGCATGACCTTGTGCGCGTCGCAACGCTTTATAACTATCACGTCCGGCAAAATCAAACAACATTCCGGCTCCTCCCAATGTGGAACCTTGAGCAAGATCGGCGGCGGAATATGTATCATCGCCGTCCATGTCAATCAAAACGGACACGCCAAGCATTGAACCGCCCTGAATCGCAGGTTTGGAACCGGAATAAACATCGTTGCCGTGTAAATCAATAATGACCAAAACCGGACGATTAAGATTACAAGTTCCATCGCGGTACGAATCGTTTCCGCCCAAATCAATAATGCAGGCAACATCACTCATTTCCAACCCATCTAAATCGTAAACATTGTTTTCACGTCCGCTGATAATAATATCACCGGCGGCGGTTGAAAGGCGTTGTACTTTTTGTCCGCTAATCATCACCGTTGGAAAGGCATTTTCCGGCAATTTATCCAACAAGTCAAGCAATGCCATATTGGTCAAAGGAATTAGGGCTTCTGCCGCATCATAGATTCCGGTTTTATCCATTTTTTCCATGAGGTTACAAAGCCGCCGTCCGAAGGTTCGGTTTGGAATGGTATGTCCGTTGACGCAACCTTGTCCGATAAAAGTCGGAATAAGATTTTTGGCTAATTCTATTTGTTCGGCGGTGGTTAATGTTGAAAGAGCGCGGGCGTGAGCCATTTGTGCTTCCAGCAACGAGCGTTTTACTTCATTGACTGCTTCAAACGGTGTTGTGCAGGCGAGAAATTGAATACCGACATCATTCCGTTCAGGAACATCCATTTTCTTTCGGATATCCGGCATAATTTCGGCAAGATGCCGATGTCCTTTGCTCAATGCGTGATGTAGTTTCCGCGAATATTCTTCAACCGCAAAAACGGATTGAATCGGTTCATTGTAAAGTTGCTGATACCACGATAAACGGCAACGTCCATCGAGTTCACTTCCGGTATTGAGTCCGGCGGTGCTTCGAAGTGTGCTGCGGGCGTAACCTTTCCACATTTCGTACCGATTCGTAATATTACGTGATTTCAAACCGTTCATTATTTCGTCGTACATTAATTTAATTTTGTCTTTACTGTGTGGATCACCAACGTGATCGGCGTTGATCAATTTCCAAACCGTTTCATCTTCATCGTTGTCGAAATCCGGTGCTGCCGGTTCTGGTGGAGTTTGCGGTTTTTGTGGTTCAGGTGGAGTTTGAGTGGCGGTTTGATCGGCGGTTTCGGACGGAGTTTGAGGTTGAGCGGATTCAACTGTTTTGGAGTTAGCCGAATCGTTGTTTTTATTTGTTTTTCCGTCTGATTTTCCGTCTGATTTTTTCGTTGTATCCGTTTCGGTTTTTTTCTCAGTGCTTTCCTGACTTTCTTTTGCCAAAGCGTTGAGAATAGCGTCCATATCGGTACTCGGATTTTTTTCCGCATTGTCCGTTTTTTTCGTAATAGTTTCTGATGTTTTGCTTTTGGGAACGGTTAAATCCGATGAGTTTTCGGATTTATCTAATTTATCCGATTCATTGGATTTGTCAGACTTATCAGCCGATTCATTGGATTCATTCGGTTTATTGGATTCATTTGAATTTTGTGATTCTTGAGTATTTTTATCAGCCGAATTATCAGCCGAATCTTCTGAAATTTCTGAAAGACTTTTTTTCTCAACAATTTTTTTGTCATCGGTTTCTCCGTTGGTTTCTTCGTTGGTTTCTTCGGTTTTTCCGTTGGCAACTTTATTCCAATCAACAGCGGCGGGTTCTGGATTTTTGTTGTCGATTGTGGTTTCCCAAGGAGAGGGCGATGGTTGAATAACCACCGGATTTGTGAGTGGTTTCGGTTCTACAACAGGTTTTGCGATAGCCGATTCAGTCGTTGGTTCTGTAACCGGTTCTGTTGTCGGTTCAGTAGCCGTTTCTGTAACATTCTGATTATTTTGCTGATTACTTTGAGGTTGTTCGGGTTTTTCAAAACTTTGAGTTTTCGGGTTTTGGGAAATTATTTCCGGCACGGCGTCCCAAACGGAGGCGTTGGGATTGATTGTTGAAGCAACAGATTTTGTTGCTTCGGCAACGAGAACTGATTTTTCATTTCCGCTATTAATATTTGGTGTGCTGGGATCATTGGGTTTTATTGCGACCCAACCGTCATTCAAACTAACCGGTTCGGGTTTTGCGGTTTTTGCAGATGATTTTGCTGCTAATTTTGTTGTTGGTGTTGCCGATGTTGCCGGTTCTGCTGCTGACTTTGCAGACGAGTTTACGGACGGATTGACAGATGAATTTACAGACGGATTTACAGACGAATTTACAGACACCTTGATTGGAGTCGGTTCTTTCGGTTTTATCACGGGCAACGGTTTGGCATCAATTACTGTTGAGCGGGGCGTATTTCTGGACGCCGTTGACGATGCTGTTGACAATGGTTTTGCCTTTTCGCGCATCGGATTTTCGGGATCGTGATCAATTTTTTTGATCTGATTATTCTGATTATTTTGTAGGGCATCCCGAAGTAGTTTTTCGAAATCGGAAATCTCTTCGGCGGCAATGATTCCAATACAAAGAATCATGGAGAAAATGATTACCAGGATAATCCGCAAATTGCTCATTTTACGTAAAGTTAATTTCATTGCTTCTTCGGAAAATTGAAAGTGCTAGGAAATACAAGGTGTCAAGATTTGTCGATTATTCCGATTCTAAGACACATAATGATATTGTCGGCTTATCCGTTTACCGGCTTGAGAAAAACTCCAACGATCACGAATTACCGTCAATTATTCCCGCAATTATTCACAAATAGAAGGCACTTTCTAATAACCGCCTCTTTATTTAAGCACAGATTATTTAACCACAGAGAACACAAAGTTCACAAAGAAGAAAAATTTTTAAAATCATTTTAGATCAAAAGTCAATTATAATATTAAAAAACGTTTCGATTCCAATTAAAACCAACCTCATTTACACCTAATTTTCCTAACAAAACAACCTCAGTAGAAAAAGATACGGCACAAACTAACCTCATTAGTTCATTATGATTATTATGATTATTTTTTAATGAGGTAATGAGGTTGATTGTTTATATCTTTTAATTGCTACTGAGGTTGTTTTGTTTAGAAAATTAGGTGAAAATGAGGTTATTGTTAGTGAATAGTTAATTAGGTAGGAAACTGTTACGTTTTTATTTAATATTGTGAATGTTTACGGTGAACTTATGGTAATGTAACCTGATTTCCATCATTGACCATTGCCCAACGGTGATATGGAATTCGTGAGATTGTTACCGGAAACGGATGAACCGATCCATCGCCAACCAGAAACATAGAAACTCCCGGATGAAAACTTCCGAAACGGCTACTCTCCAGATTTTGTCCTCCATAAGGCATATCTGGTCGGTTGGCAATGAGATTAACATTTGGATCATCTGGATTACCTTCATTTGTTGTTGCCCCATTATCACCACCGGTAACAGTCGATGAGGCAAAAGATCGGGTTACAGGGCGTCCCATGCCGGATGTTCTCCAATATCCGGTAACAAGAATCGAACAATCTCCGGCGGTATCACGATCTTCTGCATTTCCGCCAGTATCATATCGTACACATTTACCGACATCTTTCGGAAGAATATGTTTTTCGCCGATAATAATTTGATTACTTGTTCCATCTTGCCACCATGCCGTTGTGTCGCGTGGTTTCCATGAAGAGTAATCTCCGGCAATTTCAATCAAGGCAACACGAAACGGACCACGAGAACGATCAATAGCATTTTGATAATCAGGACGTCCGTTGACATAAAAATTACCTGCTCCATTGGCAAAAACAACACCATAATCCCCTTGAGGACCCAAATGATAATTCCACCAGGTTGGAGCCAATGTTGAATCGGTGTCTTCGGTAAAAATTGGTCCACTTCCACGTCGGCTCGGACAACGATAAATCGGAGTTGATCCAAATGCTTTTCTCTTCTCCTCATTCATTTGGTTACCGGACGTATAACCTCCCAAAGCCGTCCCGCGCCACCAATCATTCATCACGACGTTTTGGAGTCCATATTGAACCAATTCATCCCAAAGTGATTGTTGTTCGATAAAGGGGTAGATCATTCCCCAAAACGAAACACGACAATTGGTATTATCACTGTAAATGGTAACCGGCGGCAAACCGTTTCGGGTATCGTGGAAATTGTGAACACCAATACCCATTTGTTTGAGGTGATTGGTACATTGCATTCGTCTTGCTGCTTCTCTAGCGGCTTGAATTGCCGGCAACAACAGAGCGATTAACACGCCGATAATCGCAATTACTACCAACAGTTCAACAAGTGTAAAACCGAAACGTAATTTCTTTTTCATGTTTTTTTCTCCTGTGAAAAAAAAGGAAAGAACTTTACAGATTACATTACAAATAATCTGCAACAGTTCAACGAGTGTAAAACCAAAACCGAGTGTCTTTTTCATAGTATTTCTCCTTATGAAAAAAAAGGGACATGTTTACAGATTACATA
>JAISNF010000375.1 GCA_031276415.1 Planctomycetaceae bacterium | reverse complement strand
TTGTGTGACGGTTCTGTTAAATTTGTGTCGGAAAGTGTTGAACATGCGGTTTATCGGGCAATGGCTTCCCGCGCCGGAGGAGAAACTCTTCGAATCCCTTAAACTTTTTTCAATATCGTAACTTTCCATATTCTTTTGAAAATTTCATTAACTCTAAACCTTAAATTTTATGAAACATTATTTAACTATTATTATTTTGGTTGTGATATTATTGGTTGCCGGTTGTTCAAAATACAACCGTCCTCCGTTGGTTCAGGTTGAAGGAACAGTTCAATACAAAGGGGAACCGTTGGAAAAAGGAACTCTCGTTTTCGATATTACCGGTTCAACCACCGGAAATGCCGAAATCGTCAACGGACAAATTGTTAATCCGACAACATTTAGTTCGGGTGACGGTATTCCTGTCGGTAACGCAAAAATTGCTGTTTATGCAACAAAGGAAAAAGTGAAGCCGCCTTCCCGTAAAACCGATTCAAAATATCCCGAAGGTCACCCGGGGAATACAACCAATAGCAGTATGTCGGCAACCATTTCACTTATTCCTGAAAAATACAATAATCCGCAAACAAGCGGTTTTACTTGTACGCTTGAAAAAGGTAAAATCAATACCATTCATTTGGAACTTGAATAACCCGTTTTCAATTACTATTGTCACTGTTTTTTATTATTCATTAACAATCCTTATTAAGGAGCAACAAAAATGACAACAACAACAACAACAACAACAACACGTCGTGAATTTTTGAAGAAATCCGTTATTGCCGGAACTGCGGTTTCAGCCGGACTTTCTGTTGCACGATTTGCCCACGCTCAAGGTAGTGGAGCGATTAAAATCGGTTTGGTTGGTTGCGGCGGACGCGGACTTGGTGCCGCCAACCAAGCATTGAATACCGGAAAAGATGTCCGCATCGTTGCTGTCGGCGATTACTTCAAAGATCGCGCCAAAGCCGGAGCCAATGCGTTACGACAACAATTTCCTGAACAATATGATATTACAGAAGACCGGATTTTCGACGGTTTTCAAAATGATCAGGGAGTTATCGCTTCCGGTGCGGATGTTATTATGATTGCCTGTGCGGCAAAATTTCATCCGCTTTATGCAAAACATGCGGTCGAAGCCGGTAAACATGTTTTCGTCGAAAAACCAAACGCTATTGATTCCGCCGGAATTCACACGTTGGAAGAAGCGGTTAAAATTGCACGCGAAAAGAAATTATCGTTTCTCTCCGGTTTGCAAAGCCGTTATTGTCCGCAATATCAGGCTCTTGTCGAACAGGTTTACAACGGAGTTATTGGTGAAGTCCGAATGATTCAGAGTACCTTTTTGCGTGCACCTTACGGAGTTCGCGGTTATCCAGAGGGGATGTCTGAATTGGACGTACAAGTTTACAACCAATACATGTTCAGTTGGCTTTCCGGTGATGATTTTACGCAATCACTGGTTCACAATGTTGATCGTATGACGTGGCTGCTCGGCGGTAAAACACCAACACACGCTTTCGGAATGGGGGGGCGTGCATCCATGATTGACCGGCAATTCGGTAACGTGTTTGATCATCACGCCGCAACATTTATCTATCCGGGTGATTCTTGCCGTTATTACGCTTTTTGCCGTACAGAAACAGGTTGTTACAATTCTTATGACGACCTGATAATTGGTTCAAAAGGTACTGTGTATTGGAATGATGCAAAAATTGTCGGTGAAACAAACTGGCAATACAAAGGCGCAAAACTTGGCGGTCATGCTGAAGAGCAAGTCGCTCTGTTCAATGCGTTGCGAAAAGGTGAACGGATTGATTCCGGCGATTACGTTTCGAAAAGCACTATGCTTGCTGTTCTCGGACAAATCGCAGCGTACACCGGTAAAATGATTTCGTGGCAAGAATTATACGATTCGAAATTCGTGTTCAAGCCTGCCCCTGAAGAATGTGTTGCCGGAATAAATCCGCCTGTTGTGCCGGGCGCAAACGGTTCTTATCCGGTGCCAATTCCGGGACAACATTCCTGGTTTTAGTTGATTACGGAAAAACGAAGGTAGGCAACTTTATAATTGCCTGCCTCCGTTTGAATCAGTATAAATTATTACAAATTTACCAATATAACAATTATAACAATGAAAAATATTAGCAAGATTGTTGTTCTGTTTGTTTTGATAGGATTAACGGACAATTTGTTTGCTGCGAACTCTCAACCGGTTAACATCCTTTTTATTGCCGGAAAATCCAGTCATGGATACGGTGTTCACGAATTTTATGCCGGTTCGGTTTTGTTAGCCGAAGCATTGGAACAATTCGTTTCAAAAAAATCGTTTGATCCGGACGGAGTAATTTTACCGGAAATCAAAACGAAAATTCATCGTAACGCCCAATACGGTGATACTTTTGATTTCGATAATACTGATGTGATTGTCGTTTTTTGTGACGGCGGCAATAATTATCCGCTTCGCGGACAGGAAGATCGTTTGGAAAAACTCCGGCAAGCCGGAAAGGGATTTGTTTTTCTTCATTATGCGTTGTGTGGGACTCAGGGAAACGATTCTCAAAAACCACAGGAATTACCGCCCGATGCAAAATTGATTTTGCAAACAACCGGCGGTGTGTACGAAATATTCCACTCCGTAAACCCTTTTTTCAAAGCGGAATTTAAGAACTTGCCCAACCATCCTGTTACACGCGGAGTTCGTCCGTTTACAATTGAGGATGAATGGTATTTTCACATGCGTTTTTTGAACAATTTAAGTACCGAACAAATTATTGACAATCCGTTACCTAATTTACCACAGGCAATTTTAATAACAATTCCGCCCGACACGGTTAAACAAAAACCTGACGGCGCACATTCCGGTAATCCGGTTGTCCGTAACCGATTGGGTAAACCGGAAATTGTTGCGTGGGCGTTGCAACGAGAAGATGGCGGACGCGGATTTGGATTTACCGGCGGTGACCGATATTGGAATTTCGCCCATCCCGATTTCCAGAAATTATTGTTGAATGCAATTGTCTGGTCTGCAAAAATCAAAGTTCCTCCAAATGGTATTAC
>JAISNF010000173.1 GCA_031276415.1 Planctomycetaceae bacterium | reverse complement strand
TTTTTTTATTTAACCACAGAGAACACAGAGTTCACAGAGAAGAAAATTTTTTAAAAATTATTTAAGATCAAAAGTCAAATATTAAATAACGTTTCGATTCCAATTAAAAATTTCCTCTGTGTTCTCTGTGTCCTCTGTGGTTAATAAAAATATATTTTTGGTTTTTAGATGTTACCTATTTTGAATTTAAAAATAATCTGCGATCATCTGCGTAATCTGCGGACAAGTTTATCAACATCATCTGGATTCGTTCCTTTTGTTGCGTTTTCTGTAGTAAAAATAAAATGGATAGTTACAAATGCAAGATCATCCGCAAAAAGAAATGCGTCCGTAGATTACGCAGATGAGCGTAGATAATTTTTTAAAAATAATCCGCGTCCATCTGCGAAATCTGCGGACAAGTCTTCAATATTTTTTGTGGTGAAAAATGAAATAGAAACTAATGTAAGAATTGCTGCTCTCTTGATTTTTAACCGTAAACAAATTAAAGTGGGCAATGTTGCGGCGATTTGAAAAATTTATTATCTAACGGATTGAATACAGTTGGATTGAACACAATGAATACAATTTATGATACGATTTACCATTTGTTAGGAATTGGAATGGCGGGAGCGGCGGGAACTCTTGCGCGGTATGGAGTTAGTGTTGTTGCGGCGGTTCTTTTGGGAACATCGTATCCGTGGGGAACTTATCTCGTCAATATGTTAGGCTGTTTTCTATTCGGAATAGTATCGGGATTGATTACCAGCGGTTCGCTTTCGGCAGAATGGAAAACAATTCTTTTAACCGGTTTTTTAGGCGGTTTCACAACCTTTTCCGCATTCGCCGCAGAAAATCAACAATTTTTATCGGAACGGCGTTGGAACGCTTTAATGTTGCATTTAATCGGTCAGAATTTGCTGGGAATTGTTGCCGTATTGGGCGGACTCATACTCGCTAACTTGTTCATTTTCCGTAAATGAAAAAAAAAAAATGAAACAACAAATAAAATTAGAATAAAAATTTCGTATGTTCTGTTGTTTCCTATTTTTAAAAATAATCTGCGATCATCTGCGGACGTATTTTTATCAGCGAAATCGGCGGTTATAAAATAATTGTACCGGATTAACGCCGAATCCGATGGCGTTGTTGTTCGAGCAGTTGATCGGCTAAGTTGACAATTCTCGCATCAGAATCACGTTTGCCTTTATCAATCACAAGCCGTTGCATTGCCGGATCACCGGCAGTTGCCAGAAACGAAGCCGCACGGTAACGAATATCATTGTCGGGATCCGCCAGAAGTGCAGAAAGCCAAACCTCCTGCCGAATACCATGCGTGTTCGGTAACATCGAAATAATCTCCATCCGAACCGACGCAACCGGATGATACAAACGATAAGCAAGTTTCAAATGAATGTCCTGAAATCCGTCACGCGAAATAAGCGTTTTACGCGATTCGGAAACATACCGATTGTCAGGATGATGAAGCAATCGCATCAAATGCGCCGAAGAAAGATTTGAAATTTTTTCCAGCGTTATTTCACGAAGTTCCCAGGGAAGTGAAAATTCGGTTTCCTCTGAAAAATCAGTTTCCGCCGGTAAATAACGAGTTGAATCTTGTTTTTCGGGAATATTCTTTTTAGGATTTTTTGGCGAATTTTTTTGGGGAATTTCTTGTTCCGGTAAATGAATATTTTGTGCAATTTTATTTTCCGGTTGCGCTAATAAAGATTCCGGCGATTGAACCATGACCGAAGACGAACCTGAAAAATGTGACGGTTTCATCGACGCCAACATTTCTGTTGAATTATTGGCGTCTGGAACATTTCGATCCGGCAACATCGGATTGGGTAACCTTTGATTAGGCAATGATTTTGTTCCAAAATTTGGAGAAGAAGTTCCAAATTGTTTTTGAAACAACGGTGATTGGTGATAAGCGTACAGTCTTTCAGCCCGACTCACGGCAAACATATCACCGGCAGATTCTTGTCCGGCAAGATATGTTCCCTGTTGAAGATCGTCTGAAATGTCGGAACGAAACGGTGTTCCCCGTGCCGTCATCAATGTCTCTCCAAACCCTCCACGACTAAATCGAGCCGTTTTTCCCGCAGAAATATCGGCAGAAACAACCGAATCATCAAACGTAACAGAATCATCCGAAATCAAGATTTTCGTCGTCGGTGTTTCAATAATAGAAAGGAATTGTTCACAATTTTTCGTAACCAAACGCGAATCCGTTGAATCATGATTTTTTGAAACAACAAGATTCCGCAACATTTTTTGTGCAAACAAGATTGATTCTGTTTGAGCGGTTGTTCCAAATTTTGTTGCGTTGTCGAGTAATGCGGCGGAAAAAAAACGATAATATCGAAGACGTTCAGAGGTTGGCAATTGTTCCCATCGTTCCATTTCTTTTTGTAACGTGTTACGGCAAATGAGAAAAACCGGTTCACGCGAAGAACCTAATCCTTGAACCAGTTCTGGAATACCGTATTCGCCAAGCCGGACAAGATGCCCCACCAACACCGGAATTTTCGACTCCTCACAAAATTCCAACTCCTTCGCGTAACTCTCCGCAATTTGACGCGATGTTTGAGTAAGTTGCGAAAAAAGAAATAAGACCGAAAGAAGAGTTAATGGAACAATAAGTCCCCACGGCGAAAGGAATAATTGACCTATAAATTTCCACAGGAACATTCCGGTTACAAAAAGAACCTGCCCCAATAAATCAAACGGCAATAAAATTAAATGAAAAAATTTCATAACTCATTCAAAAATAATTGTAAAGGAACTTCTAAAAAGCACAAATTTATTACCACATTTTATTAACCACAGAGGACACAGAGAACACAGAGGAAATTTTTAATTGGTCAGACAATAATTCCGCATTGCGAAACTCTCCACTGTCAACTCTCCACTCTCCACTACAATAACGTATAGTGACAAAAAACCGAAAAACGTTCAAGAGCAAACACGCCTAACATAAGGAAAAATTGGAAAATATCGAACATGAAAGAAATCTTGAGCAAATGATTAGGCTTAACCGATAATTATAGGGTAGTTGTTGATTCGACAAAACCTAAAAATTTTGTTTATTCTTTTTATTTTATCCGTTTTTGCGTTCCCGATAATTTGGGGCGTGATTGATTTATGACCGGAACATCAACGCCGCCAAATTGTATTGAATGCCGTAAAATGAATAAAATAGCCTGTCGTCAGAAAAAAATGCAATTTTTGCAGCCGTTCTTGTTGCCAATCTGGACAATTATTTTGCCTATTCTTCTTTTTTTGCCCGTTCTTCCAACATGGGGACACGAAGAAGCGGAAAAAACAACCGTTATAAGAAAAGAAAATAAAGATTCCCGCTCGAAAAAACAAATTGTTGCTCCCAATCACGAACAGGAAATTCAGGATTCCTTGAAAAAAATTCCTTGGAATGCTCTTGCTCCGCAAACTAAATCGAAAATCAATCATGTGATTGCGGAACATTCTCTGTTCCACCGAATGCCCCAGCAAAAAATTTATGCCGACCCGGAAATGTTTCAATTCCTCTCGGAACATCCAGACCTTGTTGTCGGTTTTTGGGAAAAACTGGGCGTAACACAACTTTCGTTTCAGGAATTGGACAAAGAACAATATCTGATGAAAGAAACAACCGGAACCAGCGCAATTATCGAAGTTGTTTATCGTACAAAAGATATTTGTATTGTTTATGCGAGAGGATTATACAAAGGACCTTTTCTGGTCAGGTCTTACGACGGCGAGGTTGTTCTTGTTTTTCGTAACCGTATTTTGCGGGATGCGAATAATGAACCGATTATTATTTGCGATTTGGATGTTTTTGTTCGGATTGATCATCTTGGGGTTGATTTTCTTGCCAAACTTTTTGCAACAACACTTGGCAAAGTTGCCGACAGTAATTTTGAACAAACAGTTGCTTTTGTCGGATATGTTTCCGAATCCGCCGGAATCAATGCGGAATCAGTTAAAAGAACAGGATATCAGGTCAAAAATATTCGTGAAACGGTTCGGGAAGATTTTAGCGATGTGGTTGATCGCGTCGCCTTACGAATCGCCCGCCGAAATCACCGGAACCGGCAGGCAATCTCCAATTTCAGAACAGAAATTTATCCCGTTCAAACAGAGACGCCCTCCACCCAAAAACGAATTTATCAACAACAACAGCAACAAACTGATAATTCTACGATGTTAGCGGTTAATTCCGAATCCGAAAAACTCAAACAGGAATTTAACGAAACATTTCATCGTGATCCTTTTTTTGTCGTTCACTATTCTTTAGACGAAAAGAAAAATGAAACAACTCAATCCGTTTCGTCCGCTTTAGAACAGCAACAACAAATTTCTTTTGAACAACAATCCGAGCAACAATTTGAACAACATGAAGAATTATCCAATCCTATTCCTGTAACTGTTTCAACATTGAACAATTCCGGCGTTGTTAATGCGGAACTCAAAACCGAACATCATATTGTTCCTAAAAATCGGGCGGTTTTCACAATACCCAAAATCGCCCGTTAATATCGGTAACATCTAAAAACCACAAATTTATTTCTATTAACCACAGAGGACACAGAGAACTCAGAAGAATTTTTAATTGGAATCGAAACGTTATTTAATGGCAACTTCTAAAAAACTACTTTTTAGATGAAAAATATTTACAAGTCCTTATTTTTAAGGATGTGATTTTTTAAAAACAATGCTTTTAAAAGTTTCCTAATATTATCATTGATTTTTGATCTAAAATAATTTTTTAAAATTTCCTCTCTGTGAACTCTGTGTTCTCTGTGGTTAAATAATCTGTGCTTAAATAAAAACCAGTTATTAAAAGTTACCTGTCGTTAATATCTTTGCGTAGGAAATTTTTGTTCCAACATTTCGGCTTTTTACCGGTTTTACTTTTTATCGGCGGGAACGTAAATAACACGACCGTCCGGTAAACGGTAGGCTTGACCGAGTAATTCGCCTTGACCGGCTCCGGTGGCGGTGGTGGCTTCGTAATGTTTGATTTCTTGACCTTCCTTGATAATGATTTCCATATCAATTCCGCCCGGATTCGTGAT
>JAISNF010000171.1 GCA_031276415.1 Planctomycetaceae bacterium | reverse complement strand
ATATAGAAATCAACGTTCGGATTGTGTTTAATGAACGATTGTTCCAACACTTTCGCCAATCCGATGTAATTTTTAGCACATATTGTAAAAGCGCATTTTTTCATAAATATCCTGTTTTTCAGTTTTCCGAAATCATTTAAAAATGATAACATATAAGTAACATTCCAACGGATCCAACACTCATATCAAAAACAGTTTTATTGTCATCAGGATTAAAACTGTTGGGTTTAATTGTTCTCGAACAAAAAAAGTTGAGATTCAATTCCGTTCCAATGGAAAACTGTTTTACGAAATAATGGGCAAAACCAATAAATGGATGAATACCGCCTCTGATTGTTTTATTTGGTTGAAAATTGTTTGCTCTATAAAGAAATGAAACATCGCTTCCATAAAAGAAACGCCACTTCCAGTTCCCTATTGTTTTGTCCCATTCGTAACCCACTTTACTTTTTAGGCCTTTGTAACCATCATTTGATGTACTCCATTCAATATCAAGTCCACCACGAATAGCTTGCTTTTTGTTGAGATATCGTTTATAATTCAACAAATAGGATTCAGGTTTTTTCGTCAATACTGTAATAATATTGGAAACGTCTATTCCTATTTCGTTTTTATAATACTCGACATCATCTAACTTATTTTGAGCTACAATGCTGAGAGATAAAAAGACAAAACTTGTTGTTACAAATATTTTTCCATACTTCATTATTCTAAGTATTTTTCAAAGATTGTCTTTATATCTTCTATAAAACTATCGTAATAAATAGAAGTATTTTCTTTCGTTCCATCTTTATAAACAATATAGAGGTATTGATTATCATCTAAATCAACAACCGTCAATGTCCCTATTTTTTGAGTTTTATAAAGCACTTCAAAGTTTGTACATTCATTGATATTTTTTGCCGTTGAGCTCAAATCGCTAAGTGTTTTGAGGTCAACCGTACCAACAATTGAGAGTTCGTGCTGTACAAGAGTAAATTTCAATACATTTACTTCCATATCATCAAAATCGGAATGTTGAGTTAGTCCATTAGATAATGTAGCTTCACAACGAATTATCAAATTATTTTCCGCTTTGGTTTCATCTGCAATACTAACGTTCGCCTTGAACTTTGAAGGACTTTCCTGAGTGAGCGCTACATTGAAAGCCAATGGTTTAACATAAACATTTGCTGCAACTTGTTTGGGAATACCGTATTCCGAAAAATCTGCCGACACATCTGCTGAAAACAATTTTTCACCATCTTTTTTGAAATAAATATTCGCTTTTGTTGGTAAATAAACATTATTGCCTTCGATGTTACACAATTTATCTTCATAAGAAGTGATTGCAGCTTCGCAATCATTACTTCCTTTATTTTCAGAGGACGGGAATTGAGCGATAATAGCATTGTTTGACGTTTTGTCCCAGCGGGTGTTACTGTTATTCCAAACGTATTTTCCGGCAAACGCAGAAAAATTGAATCGTTTTTCATCACCAATTTTATCAAAATCAACAACGTCTTCTAATTTTTCGCCCATTAATTCAACAAATTCGGAAATGACGTCGTCATAATAACCGTATGAATTTCGGTTATATTTGCCGACGCCAGGAGTGTATTCGTATTCTCCTGTATTTTCGTTATACGAATAATCACCATAATATTGTAGTACGTATTCGTATTCCCCTGTATTTTCGTTATACACATAGTCCCAATAACCTGCCCAATAATAATCTTCTTTTTCCACATACCTTTCTTGATACTCAAGAAATTGGTCAGCAAATTTGTAGAATGAACCATTCTTTAAATTTTCGATCAAATTTTTTGTTCTATCGAAAGAGGCTTGAATATTTACCTTGTCCTCTTCTACGGTCGTGAAAGTTTCATCTTCCTCATTATTATCGTTATCACATCCGACCAATAAAAAAGATAACAAAACAAATACAATGAACATGAATTTATTCATCATAAACACATTTACAGTCATTTGGACTTTCGGGTTCGTCCCGTTTTCCAAATCGTTTCCAGATTTCATTGTATTGCAAGAGTTTGCATACATTGTTGAATTGTTTAATTTTTTACACATATTGCTTAAATTTCAATGAAATTACACAAAAACCATTTTTTTTATTTAAATGAAGCTACAAAAGTATATATTTTTTTTCACTCACCAAATTAATATTTGGCAATGTGATTTTTTTGAATTGAGTAACGTTTGAATTTTTTGAGCCGACTGTTCCCAGCTGTAATTTTTGATTTGCTGCAATCCCTTTTCTTTGAGGTCTTTTCTTAACCGGTCGTCCGTCAATAGCGCTTTCATTCCTTCGGCAATGGAGGCGGTATCGTTCGGATCGCAATAATAAGCCGCGTCGCCGCACACTTCCCGCAAGGATTCGATGTCCGATACCAACACCGGACAACCATTCGCCATCGCTTCTATCGGAGGAAGTCCAAATCCCTCATACAACGATGGATAAGCAAACAGCAAGGCATGACGGTAATAATGATACAACGCCTCGTCGCTGATTCTACCTAAAAGTTTGATCGAAGGATGATGAAAATCAAACAGCCCTTTTTCTTTGAAAACCGTTCCCGAATCGCACA
>JAISNF010000162.1 GCA_031276415.1 Planctomycetaceae bacterium | reverse complement strand
CATTTTTTGGAACTTCACCAACAAATTTTCAACAAACACAACCAAAAATCTCACTAAATTTTCCATTGTTAAACTCCTTAGTTTTTACAAAGGTTTTTGAAATAACCGCCAACACGTTTACCAAGAAACAACTTAGCAAAAAATAACGCATTGTGGTGGTCGAATTAGGTTCAAAGCGTATCATAACTTCCATTAGTGTCAATAGGGGGGATATTTTCTTTTTTTTCACGGATTCGTAATTATTCGGCAAAATTCTTGAAAAATAATCAATTTATTTTATTTTTGACCGGAAAATCAAAATAATATCAACGTTACAAAATATTTTTTTTAAATTTCCTCTCTGTGGTTAATAAAAATAAAATTGTGGTTTTTAGAATTTCTCTGTTATAAATAATTCCGTAACAAATGTGCGGCAGCAAATGCACGGCACAGACAAAACAGAAAAAAGTCTAACTTCTTTCAACACGTCTTGCATGCCCCATTCGTAAACTTCATCGTAAACCATAAAATATGAATAACTTGAATAATTGAATAAAGTAAATAGTATAAACATTAAATTCAATTTTTTTAGCAAAAAGATTCTTTTTTTAGAAGAAAAATAACATTTCTTTTTCGGTTCCCCAATAATTTTGACGTTTTAACAGAATAAAATAAAGTGTTTTTTATATTCGTGCATAACCTGATGTGAATACGGCTGTTACGACTTTATTGTTGCGGGTTTACTGTACACGGTCAGGAATTTTTTATTAATTACAAAAATCGGAAACGGATGCCGAAAAACGGTTAAAGGAACATATTATGAACAGATTTTGGAAACAAAATCGTATTCTGATTTCAATCGTTGCGATATTTCTGGTTCTTGGAATTGTTCCCTTGGTGGTGATGAGGTTTCTGCCACCGGAACAACCGGAAACGGCTTCGTCCGAAACAACCCCCGATAATGTTACAGAGGAAGAAATAGTTGTCGAAACGGCTACCGACGATGCTGATCTGCAACATCCGTTTAACCGCTTTCTCGAAACTTCACAGGAAGAACAGGAAAAAACTGACGAAATTAATGAAACAAAGAATAACGATAAAATTGTAGAAGATACAAACTTGATTGTTACTGAAAAATCAATACAACCATTGGAATCAATAACCCAACCGGAAAAAAATTCGCCAACTCCGGCAAAACAAGAGCCAGTAACAATATTTCCGCCCATTGTGCCGATTCCAGAGGTTAATCAAAAGAAAAACGATAATCCCGAATTACCAACGCCCAAACCAACCAGTTCAGAACCAGTTAAAACCGAACCGCCTAAACCTCAACCACCCAAACCGCAACCGCCTAAGCCTCAACCGGTTAAGCCGGAGCCGGCGAAACCGGAACCGGTTAAAACTAAACCAAATATACAAAAACCAATCAAACCCAAAATTGCCGAAACAAATAAATCGTTAAATATGGTTCCGTTTTTGTATTATTATCAACAATCTCGATCCGGTCATCAAACCGTGATTATTTTTCCGGTAACATCGGAACATACACCGCTAATTTTTGAAGCAAAAACATCGCCGCCGCCAACAATAGTTCCGGTGTTTCCGGTTGTTCCAATCGTTCCAATTATTCCGGTTGTTCCGATTATTCATATTCGACCGGTTTACACCCCAATTATTGTGCCAATTATAGAATATTACCCGCCGCTTCGGTAATTCAAAAGATCGGCAACCTCTCACAATGTTTTCACAACAAGTCATAAGTATAAGTCTTTATATCTTAATGAGTTGCGAAAACATAGAAGCGATTGTTCATTGACACGTTTTTAATAGACAATCGATAGTGCCGCATGTGGAACCCAAAAAACTTTACAATAATTCTACACACGGCACTCCCACATTAATTATCTCATAAATGGTTGCGGGATACGAACCAGCGGACCGGCGTCAATTTCGATGATTTTTGATTGAGGTGTAATCTCAATTTCAATGGGAGTTGTTTCGGGAGCGTTGTATTTTTCTTCAACACAGGAAAAAAATTTCACGTCAATTTTTTCCGCTGCTTTTTCATCATAACGATTTTTTGCAGCGACATATTCTTCGTAACCTTCATTTTCCTGTTTGGCAAGAACGACTTTATACTTCCCGAGCGGTACACCGGTAAACTCTCCATGTGTTCTGATCGGAGCATGACCGTTTTCGTCGGTTCGGCAACCAATCGCCCATGTTACTTCCGGATCAGTTGATCGCAAAGAAATAATCATATCGGTAACCGGTTTGCCATCCTGAGTAACAACAAGAGTTACCGGATACAACGCCGGTAAACCATCCGGTTTCAAAGGACCACCACAACCCGCAAGAATTAGAATTACAAAATTCAAAAGAACAATAAGTACCGTAATTTTTTTGTTGGAAGTCATTGTAAATTAGTAAGTTAAAGTTAGTATTAACAGAAATTGAAACCGTAACATGAAAATGATATGAAAAGGTAATATTCTCCATATTACGGTTTTGAAGTTTTGGGGTGAAAGTAATTTTGGTTACGGTGATTTGGATTCTCCGCCTTGTGGAGTTCCTAACGCTCCCCAAACGCCGTAATTACTTTCGCCGGACGTAACCGGTTGAGTTCCGGTACCTTCATGAGTTCCACCTTGGGCACCGTTTAAATTTCCACAGTTAATAGTTTCAGAAATAAAATGAACGGAACCATCCACATAAACGAAATTGGCACCGCCGGGATGTTGACTTGATGCGGTAATCAATGCCCAACCACTACCACCGCCTGTAACATTATAACCGCAAGAAGGTGAATTTGGCGGAAGAGCAGTATGGAACATTCCATTTATTGGACGACCATCACCGAAAATCTGTCCGCTCCAGGTGTTGCCGGGATCACGAATAATTGTCCGATCCATCGGATCACGGGCATTATTGAGACAATTAGCCGGAACAGGCGTGTTACCGGTATAAAGATTGGTGGTCGCATTTGCTCTAACAACTCCCGATTTAACTTTATTGGTTGTTGTTACGAGAGTTGTAGCACCATTACCTTTTGTATCGGCAACAACCCGTT
Organism: Planctomycetaceae bacterium; assembly: GCA_031276415.1. Classification (GTDB taxonomy): domain Bacteria; phylum Planctomycetota; class Planctomycetia; order Pirellulales; family Thermoguttaceae; genus WRKP01. The sequence continues at coordinate 815 of JAISNF010000162.1, read as the reverse complement.
CTCCGGCAGCAACCGTATTACTTGTACCATCCGTATCCCATTCAAGTGATTTGTGATGTCGGTTATGAAACATGCCACGAGTATAAACACGAGGATTGTTAATAGGACCAGTAGCGTTGTAATATTCACCGACATTCCATATTCCATCTCCCATACAGTAACGGATACTTGTACGTGAGGTGCCGCGTCCAGCCCATGAAGAAACATATCCGCCAGGTCCTTGTGCCTCTGGATCCGAAGGACAACAGTAAGTCGAAAACGGTCCCGTTAAAAACTGAGTCGCCTCACCCCAAACAGCAGCATTGGTACAGTTTTTGTTCAAACTCATGATACCATCCCAAGCGGATTGCTGTTCATTGAACGGGAGCAAGAAAACATCAGGACTCACATCGTAATTTTTACCGCCGCTGGTAGTTTCGATAGGTAACGCATCACATGCCGCCGGAAAACTTCCTTGAGTATCGTGATGGTTGTGCAACGCAATACCGGTTTGCTTGAAATTGTTTGTACATTTCATCCGTCTTGCAGCCTCCCTTGCTGCTTGGACGGCTGGTAACAGTAATGCGATTAAGACGCCGATAATCGCAATCACTACCAACAGTTCAACAAGTGTAAAACCGAAACGTAATGTTTTTTTCATGTTTTTTTCTCCTGTGGAAAAAAAGTAAAGAATTTTACAGATTACATTACAAATAATCTGTAACAATTCAACGAGTGTAAAACCAAAACCGAGTGTCTTTTTCATAGTATTTCTCCTTATGAAAAAAAAGGGACATGTTTACAGATTACATAACAAAATAACCTGCATTGCAAAG
>JAISNF010000145.1 GCA_031276415.1 Planctomycetaceae bacterium | reverse complement strand
CGTAATAGTTGACGTACTCGATTTTTTTAATACCCGAACAAAAATTCGGGCAATTTATTTTTTAAATTGTAATTTGGTCTCCAAAATTTAAAATAAAAATTCAGAAATTAATTGTTTGTGATTATACATGACCCGTTAAATCTGTCAACACCAATAACAAAAACTTTTTTTTCGTCTGGTTTGTTGTTTCGTATTATCAAAAAAAATATCGGTGATCATCTGCGAAATCTGCGGACAATTTTCTTTTCCTTCTCTGTGAACTCTGTGTTCTCTGTGGTTAAATAATCTGTGTTTAAATAATAAAGTCAGTTATTAGAAGTTACCATAATGAGGTTGGTGTGTGTTAATTTTGCTACTGAGTTTGTTTTGTTAGGAAAATTAGGTGGAAATGAGGTTTTATACAATGTCGTATTTAAATTTTGGTAAAATATCGACTACATAATCCTTTTTCCCAAAAAAATGAACAGTTATGTCGTCTTTCTTGAGTTTATTTTCCTTTCCGCTTATTTTTTTAACGAAAATTTCTCTGAAATATTATCTTATTTTCTAAATTTTAATTTTATTTATACAATAAAAACGGTTCTCTGTTTTTGAGAAACTGTTTTTGTTCCGGTAACCAAATGGATTCAATTTCGGTAATTGAATTTCCTTCTAAAATCATTTGCCGTGTTTGTTGATGAAATAATAACGCATCCATATTTCTTGTTTCCCATTGATCGGGATAAAGTTTATGGAGAGTGATTGCCAGAAGAATTCCAAACCGAACCGATTGGAATAACTCAGGATCGTCCAACCGAAAACGAATACCGTTACATTCTTTTTTTTCAAATATACTCGCCGTTGGAGTAAAACGGCAAGATTCAAATTGAATTCCCGCTGTTTTCCATTTTTTCAATTCTGTAACAAGTTCATCGCCGTCAATATAAGGGGCTCCGATTATTTCAAACGGTGTTTCTGTTCCGCGTCCAACGGAAAGATTGGTAAATTCGAGCAGCCCGATTCCGGGATAAAGATAAGCAGCCGTGAGTGATCGCATATTCGGCGAAGGATTGATCCAAGTCAACGAAGTGCCTGCAAAATCAGTATTTCGCGTCCAGCCGTTACACGGAACAATGTGAAGATCAAGTTCAAGACGTTGCCGGTCATTCATCATGAGAGCCAGTTCACCAACCGTCATACCATGCCGTACAGGAATACGAAAACAAGCAATAAAGTTTTCTCTACCCGAATCAAGCATCGGTCCCTCAACAACATCACCACGAATCGGATTCGGACGATCAAGCACAACAAAAGGAATTTTTCGCATCGCCGCCGCCTCCATTCCGCCAAGCATTGTACTAATATAAGTGTAAAACCGTGCTCCAATATCTTGAATATCGAATACAAGAATATCAATATCCTTAAGCATTTCCGGTGTTGGACGCCGAATGTTTTCATTGTGAAGACTATAAATTGTTACACCTGTTACAGGGTCTTTGGAATCGCCGATATTTCTTTGATCAAGTGTTCCGGTGAGACCGTGTTCCGGTGTGAAAATTGCTTTCAATTTCACTTCTGCAGACTCTTGGAATAATTTTATTACGGAAACTCCGCTGTGTGATATTCCGGTATGATTGGTAATCAATCCAACCCGTTTGCCGTGTAAAATAGCAAACCGGTCTTTCCAGAGAAGATCAATTCCGGGAAGTACGTTTTTTGTTTTCGTCACCGTATCTTGCGGAACAATCTTCCGATAATGTTCTATCGTTTTTTGTACATGATTGATGCGTTCCGTCTGTAACGGCAAATTGGAAATAGCGTCAGCGGCAATTGTTCCGATTTCTCCGGCAAGAGTATTAACGGAACCTTTACCGTCAGGATGAACTCGGTTACTTAAAAAGATCACAAATAAATCAAGCGCAGGATCAATCCAAAGCGATGTTCCGGTAAAACCGCCATGTCCGAATGCAGACGGCGACATTGTTTTGCCGCGATTACCGGAATAACCGGTTTGCATGTCCCAACCAAGACAACGATAACCTCCCGGAATTGTATTAGCGGTTGTCATTAATTGTACGGTTTCCGGTTTCAACACATTAGAATGCTCTTTTATTTTGCCCTGATGGAGTAACATTGTTGCAAAAAGAGCAAGGTCTGAGGCAGTTGAAAACAATCCGGCATGTCCGGCAACACCGCCAAGTTGAAAAGCACGCGGATCATGAACTTGCCCCGGTTCGCGATCTTGAGTCGGAGCAGCCTTTTTCGACAAATCAGTATTCGGTAAAAAACAAGTTTCCGTCATACCGAGAGGTTCAAAAATATTGTTACGTGAAAACTCGTCAAGTCTGAAACCGGAAACTCGTTCTGTCAAAATTCCAAGTAATTGAAACGAAACATCTGAGTAACGAAAATCAGTTCCCGGTTTTTTGACCGGATTCAAAGCAAGCAAACGTTCCGTTGCTTTTTCAACACCGTCTTGATAATCCGAAAGATTGTTATCGGGAATAAAACCGGCAGTATGGAGGAGAAGTTGACGGGTGGTGATGGTTTGTTTTTCTGGAGTTTTAAATTCAGTGAGATATTCGGCAACGGGGGAATCAAGTTTCAATTTACCTTGTTCGATCAGGATCATAATACTTGTTGCTGTTGCGATTGGCTTGGTCAATGAAGCAAGATCAAAAAGTGTATCGGAAGTCATGGGAACCGCCGGTAATTCCTTCGGAATAACTTTTTTGTTACCATACGCTTTCAAAAAGGCAATTCCGTTACTCCGACCAATACAAACAACACAACCGGGCATTTTTTTCGCTACAATTGCTCTTTCGACAATAGTATCAATCCGTTGCAAAACAACCGGATTAAATCCCGCTAATTCCGTTTCAAC
>JAISNF010000142.1 GCA_031276415.1 Planctomycetaceae bacterium | reverse complement strand
CGGACGGAAACAGAAAACAAGATCAACCGTTGCGACCGTACGTTAGATAACCTTTCGGCGAAAGGTCGCCTACCTATTAATTTTTTAACCGCCTTTTATAAGGCACAACCAATTTTACAATCATGCTTGATTATTCACTACATGAAAACCCGTTGACTGAACGCAAAGATGATTTTGCGGCTCAAACCCATTCCAAGTTCCCTTACACCAAAGAGCAATTCATTGATTTAATGCTTCAACACGGAACACTGGTTACCAAAACCGACATCCTTGTTGTTCTCAATAACATGGAGGAAACCGCCGACTACATTGGGAATGCCCCAACGGGGCATGTTGAATCAATTTGTATTGGGAGATGACGCAATACGGAATTGTAAATATTTTGGCAATTTCAACTCTACCCAACGGGTAGGGCTGGTTTGTGTTGCCTACAAACATTGATTTTTGTTGAAAAATAATCTCGTTTGATTATTGACGTGAACGATTACAGTCCTTATTATCTTTTATATTTTGCTTCGTAACATTTTTATAATGGCGTCGTCTTGCTCATCGGGAATGTTTTTGAGCATTGGGTTCATTTGTTTGATGCGGCGGAATTGAATTTTGAGTTCTTCGTCAGATAACTTTTTAAGCGTCTCAAGCGGAACCGGTGACTTTTTAATAAATTCATCAATAAGTGTTTCATACTTTTTGAAAAGGTCCGCCACAGAATCATCGGCAGTTTCTTCGTTGCCGGAAATCGGTTCGCCTTCCGCTCCTTTAACTTCTTCCTCCGCCACCTCCTGCTCGTCAATCGGCGATGTGTAAATCCGATCAGCAACTCCAGGTGAATCTTTGGCAAGATTCCGCTCCGAAATAGCAGCAGGACGAATTTTAATCGTCATGGTCGCCTCATCAACCGGTGCGTCAAAACCAAAACTTAAACGAAACGGCACCTTCGTAATTCGCGGAATCGGTTCCGCCAACGCCCCTGCCTCAAAAATCATCGCCTTAGATCGTTTAGCAAACTTATTTGTCGTCTGATCAATCTCAATCACCTCATTGCTCACCGTAATATGAAGAGCCTGCTTCCCTTCACCCACAATTAAATCTCGCGTATGTGATTCCGCGTCTTCCGTCAACATCTTGAAAGGACCAAACGTAATCAAACAATTCTCAAAAGTAACCGGTTTTCGCCCCCGAAAACGATCAACCACCAAGAACATCGCCTTGCCCAAAGAATCAGGGTCTTTACCGGTTCGGTCAAAAATAAATGTTCGCGTCAGTTCCTTAACATCTTTAGGATCATTCCACGCATAAACATATTGAAGATCAAATTTGAGCGTGTCCGTTTCATCCGTGTACTCCCGCAACAATAAAGGCGTAACTGTTCCCGGACCGTTTTTCTGAAGATGTTCGTTAATTCGCGGCACCGGATGACCAAACGAGTTGACCAGATTACTTTCCATAATATCATTAATCACCAACCCGTACCGGTTATATCTGGCTCCAATATCACAAAGCGGAGTTCCGCCGTTAATCGCAACAATATAAGTTCCGACATCACTGTGATTATTTCGTTCATTGTTGTTTCCGCCCTTTAACTGTACACCGATTTGATCTTGCTCTTTTTTGCCGGTTCGCAAAATCATCACTCCGTTAAGCGGAAATTCACTCCGAAATGTTTCCAACGGCGGAATTTCCTTGCCGGAAGCAATTCCTTTTTGCTCTGTTGCCGAATTAGGAAAACAATAAATCCCGACCATAAAAAGATGACCGGGTCCAATACCAAAAAACGGAGACTGATTTTCTATTTCCGTCAAACCCATCTGAAAACGCTTGCTGACAAACGCCGTCGGGAACAACACCGGACGATCACCACGCCAACGATTACCAAATGATTCGTAAACACCTTGTGTGATTTCCATTCGCGGTCCGTAAAGCGCCGTCTCTTTAATATTGGGACGTTTAAACATGTCAATACGACCGCCGGTCGCCTGATATAATGTTTCCGCAAGAAGAAGAAATGAACCATAACCCTCATTCCACGCCCACGCACCGTCGGGAAAATAACCGTCCCGCGTAAAAATCTGAAGGAATTTTTCGACATTTATCTCGGCAGACGCAATATATTTCGCACGAGTATCCGCCGAATCAATCAACGCCAACGCCGATCCAACCACCGCAGCATGACACATTGCATTAAGTTGATTCGTTTCATTTGCCCAACCAATCAAACTGTAATTGTCCGTCAACACCGCTTCTTCAAACACCCTAAATACACGATCCCGAATAGAATTATTGATCAAATCACGCGTATCGGCGGAAAGTTTTTTGTGAAGCCAATAATGAACTGTTGCCAAATTCCACGCTGTTCGGGCAATTTGAAAATCAATCGCTTGCGATTCGCCTTTGAATTTTTGGGCGTTGCTGTCTTCCCAAGGAATTGTCCAATTGGGTTCCATGCAAATAATTAAAATGGTTTCTTCAATATCGCGAATAAAACGCCCTTTATTCTCAAAACATTCCGCCAAGACCAATTGAAATAAACGATTACGGCGTTGATTGAATTTATTTTCGTAATCACGGTTAATTTCGTTATATGATTTTGTTTTTGTCTCATAAAAACGCATATAATCTTCTTCATTGGGTTGTGGAATGGGTTCTTGCCGTAATTTTTCCGCTTCGGCAATAACTTTTTTGAAAGCGGGAGAAGATGCGATTGGTTCCCAGAGTTTCCGCTCAGTGATTGCCGCCCCAACTCCTTTGGCGCCTTTGGAAACGCTAATGACATTAGCGGTAAGAATTTTGCTGCGTTCATAAATTTTCTTTGCACGGGAACTGATTGTTCGTTTTGCTTTTTCTCCTGCTGTTGTTTCCTGAGCAACCGTCCATCCGCAGGAACAACCAATTATCGCCAATAAAACAACCGACGCCAAAAATTGAAATGCAAAATTTTTCATAATAAAAATTCCCAATAATTAAACAATAACGAAAACAAAAAAATGCAAACAGCATAACTATATCATATCCGATACACAGAATCAATAAATCAATAATGAAGTAACTGTTTATTTTTTTAACCGCACAAAACTAGAAAGAAAAGACTTGTCCGCAGATTGTTTTAAAATATTGTTAGCAGATGACGCAGATAATCGCAGATAATTTTTTGATAATACAAAACAATAAAATAGTTAGTACTCAACCATTCAGTGAACGGTTGTTAATGACTAATGGGAACTTCTAAAAACCACAGATTTATTTTTATTAACCACAGAGGACACAGAGAGCACAGAGGGAATTTTTAATTGTAATCAAAACATTATTTAATGGTAACTTCTAAAAAACTACTTTTTTAGACAAAAAAAATATTTACAAGTCCTTATTTTTAAGGATGTGATTTTTTAAAAACAATGTTTTTAGAAGTTCCCTAATATTATCATTGACTTTTGATCTAAAATAAATTTAAAAATTTCCTCTCTGCGCTCTCTGTGTTCTCTGTGGTTTTAAAAAAGTAAATTTGAGTTTTTAGAAGTACCCATAAGGTTTTGATTCCAATTAAAAATTCATTCTGTGTTTTTTGTGTTCTCTGCGGTTAAACAAAAAAACATATTCTTTTTATCTTACCTACTCCTTGTATTTTTTTTTTTTTTGATGTATTTTAACATTCGTTGTGAAAGTTGGTTTGCTCAAAAAAAGTTATCTTTCCCAAAAGGAGATTTGAATAACATTTCAATTCCAATTCCAATTCCAATTAAAAATTCCTCTGTGTTTTCTGTGTCCTCTGTGG
>JAISNF010000066.1 GCA_031276415.1 Planctomycetaceae bacterium | reverse complement strand
TTTTTGAAATAACCTATTGATATTAAAGTTGTGCCGGTTGACCACTGATCAAGTAATCACGTATAAATCCATTTCTTTTTTCATTTTGCCAATGTATGCTTTTTTTTATTTTGCGTAATATGAGATAATCAGAAAAAAAAAAATTTACTTGGGGCTATTGCAGTATTTTTGAAGTGTAGTATATTTATGTGAAGTATATCTGAACAACAGTTCCCTTTGCTAAATCTTAGTAAATAACAAATTGTTGTGCAAGGCTCTGCTTTCAAGCACCCTTGGCTCGTCCCTGCGGCGAGCCTTTTTTTATGCGCTGAATTTTTAAAAATTCAAAATTTCCCGCGAAAAGAATTTGTTTGAAACAAAACAAAATAACTGTCTGTTTTATTAACCACAGAAAACAACTGCTGAAAACTTAGTTGTTCGCAAAGGAAAATAAAACAGACAGTTATGATTGCCAGCGCAAAGTTAGCGGTGTAAAGTTAATGGTGTAGTAGTAAAATTACCAAATCCGTTTTTGTTCTTTTGGAGTTGGAGCAATATGGGAAATTCCGGCGTCAATATATTGACCGCCGCTGGTTTGTTTGCAGTGGATCGCAATAACATTTTTACCCGCTTTGAACGCTTTTGCGGCATTGTCTAACGGAAAATTCCCGTAGTTACTAATGTAACTTTTCACTTCGAGAACCTTCACACCGTTAATGAAAACTTCTGCGTCTTCATCATGGTAAAGATCAAGCGTCAACCGCGACGGGTCTTTAACATCCGCCGCCGAAAGATCAAACGATTTTCGAATCCAAATATCATTTGTTTTCCATTCTGTACGCACGGTTGTGTTTGGCGTTGAGGCGGTTCCGAAACCTCCTTTGCCTTTTTTCCACGTTTTATCGTCAAACTCCGCTTTTTCCCAGTCGTTTGAAGGTTTGTCCGTCGTGTACGCCCATTCGGATTCCGACACTGCCGCCGTTGGAATCAACGTCTTTACCTTCGGAACCGGATAATGCAACGCATCATTAGACTTCTTGAACTTTTCAACATCCACTTTGACAACACGATCATAAGTCATTAAACCGTTCACCTCAACTTCAACATCAGTCGTCTGCGTATAAACAGCAGCGGAAAGTCCTTGAGCAATCAGCGGATGCAAACGTTGGTTCAACTGTTTGTACGTTTGAAGCAAATCGTCCTTGTCCTTCAAATTACCGCCGTAACCCCAGTTTTTATCCGATTCAACCCAAGTATGACCTTTGACCGGTAAACCCAATCCGCCATATTCACCAAGAACCGTCGCCCGCTTTTCCTCCGGCGGGAACATGCCCGGTCCACGATATTGATGTTTGTCGTACAAATCACCGCAACCACGATCCGACCAACCACTCGGTCCATCAACTAATCGCGTCGGATCAAGTTGTTTTGTCAGGTCAAGAATCCGGCAAGTGTCAAATTGCCCCCAACCTTCATTGAACGGAACCCAAACAACAATACTAGGAGCGTTATATCGTGTTTCGATGATTTCCTTCCATTCCCGCTCATAATTAGCCGCAGATTCCGGCGTCCGCACAATATCAGGGTCTTTGACGCCGATATATTTATCGCCGCTGGGCATATCTTGCCACACAAGCAGCCCAAGACGATCACAATGAGCATAAAACCGCAACGGTTCAACTTTAACATGTTTACGAAGCATATTAAATCCGAGTTTTTTCGTAATCTCAAGATCATAAGCCAACGCCGCATCGGTTGGAGCGGTGTAAAGTCCATCGGGCCACCAACCTTGATCAAGCGGTCCGTGTTGGAACAGGAATTTTCCGTTCAAGAGCATTCGCGTAATTCCATCTTCGGTTTTGCCGAGCGAGATTTCTCTCATGCCGAAATAAGAATCAACACTGTCAACAACTTGCCCGTTGCGAATAATTGAGACGGTTAAATCGTACAGATTGGGTTCGTCCGGTGACCAGAGTTTCGGGTTAGTGATTGGCAGAACGAGCGGTTCTCCGGCTTGACCTTTTTTAACGGTTGCGAAAGATGTTGACGAAGACTGGCGGAAAATCCGGCGTCCGAACACGCCGCGTTGATTGGTTTGTTTATTTGTTTCCGATTGGGTTGTCGATTTGAACGATGCTTTGGCTTCAATCAAATCACCGTCTTGTAAATTTTTAACGGCGGCTTCAATTGTCAGAGTTGCATCTTTGATATTGGGGACGAATTTAAGTTTTTCAATGGCGGTTGCCGGAACCGGTTCAAGCCAAACGGTGTCCCAAATTCCGGTAACTGCGGTGTACCAAATTCCGTGTGGATTTTTTATTTGTTTTCCGCGCGGCTGAAAATGGTCGTCGGTCGGGTCAAAAACAGCGACAACAAGTTCTTGTTTACCTTCCGGTTTTAGGGCGTCGGTAATATCAAATGTAAACGGTGAATAACCGCCGACATGTTTACCAACTTCTTTATTGTTGACGAAAACAGTTGTATCCCAATCGGCGGCACCGAAATGAAGCAGGATTCGTTGACCGTTCCAATTTTTTTCTTTTGGGATTTCAAATTGGCGGGAATACCAAAGTTTTTTGTCTTTTCCGACTGTTTTGCCGACACCGGACAACGCCGATTCAATTGGATAAGGAACAAGAATTTTGCCGTCGGTTTTTTCTAATTTTCCGGTATTACTTCTAGGATCACTTTTAGGATCACCTTCGGTATTGCGATTTGTGATCGCATAATCCCAAAGACCGTTGAGGTTTGACCAGGTTTTGCGAACGAGTTGTGGTCGCGGGTATTCCGGCAATGGATTTTGGGGATCGACCTCTTTGGCAAATTCAGTAATAATTTTACCGGAGACAATTTTCCAATCATCTGCCGCAACAACAGTAGCCGGCAGTAAAAACAAACACAGAAAGTAAATGAGATGTTTCATAGATTTTCTTCTTTCATTAAGGGGGTTAAACCAAATCAGCCAGCCACACGGCACGGCAAAATTTCACATCAAGACAAGATTATAAAAAGTAACCCGAAGCATTTCAAGTAGGGAAAAAAATGCTGTATTCGCATGATATTCTCACGGTAACTTCTAAAAACCGTCCGCAGATGAGCCAGATTGCCGCAGATGAATTTTGAAAAGTGTCCGCAGATAACGCAGATTGCCGCAGATGAATTTTAAAAAGTGTCCGCAAAGGACGCAGATTGTCGCTGATGTTTTTTAAAATTATCTGCGATTATCTGCGTAATCTGCGGACGGTTTTAAAAATAATCTGTGGTTCAATCAAAAAGCGGTTTTTTCTAAAAAATGTTTCACAGATTCTGGACTTGCCCCCGTATTTTCTATAAAATTGCCCTCTAATTAGGGTCAATCCCAAAATAGCGATGGGGTTTAACCCATCGGACAAATGTTTGGACGGAATTAACAGAAGTGACTGGATTGGGTAATTATAATTCCGTATTGCGAAAACTATCCACTACCAACATTCCGGCGGTTAAAACCGCCGGCTATATTGGAAATGCCCCGTTGGGGTATTCCTAAGATAGCGATGGGTTTTAACCCACCGCATAATTCCCAAGCGAATTGTAAATCCCCCCAAGCAAATCGTAAATTCGCTTGGTGGAATTGCAAAAATTTCTTTTGCGATTTCTGTGTCCTTTGTGGGGTTAATAGAAATAAATTTGAGTTTTTTAGAATTTCTCTTATGAAAGATCAATTGGTTTTAGGGTACGGACATCGGGTAGATTGCCAAGCCGGAACGACAAATCTTCTACCGCTTCTCGACCACCCGAAAGAAAAAGACGAATACGAACCGACCAATAAATTTTAATCAAAATCCCCGAATATGATAACGGACTTTGCGGTAAAACAGCACGAAATCGTCCGGGACGTCGCGGATCTATCCAATCACCAACATCCGTTGCATGACGCCAAAATGCATGAACCCCCATGTCTTCACTGCCCTTGCCCTCCGTATGCCAAAGAATCGAACACTCAACCGCCTGAATATCATCGCCCCCAACAAAATCAAACCAATAACTGCCGGCTAATGTTTCACCAGGTTGATAACACCGGCTACCACGACCATCCAACGTAATTACAATTCGCGGCGGAATAGAATTAATCCGCTCCACAGAAGAATTGATAATTCTACTAATAATACTGCTCATAGTCCGCCTCCTTCCAAGGTTAAATCGTTCAACACAACCGGACGAACAACCATTGGACATTCGCGACAAATTTCAGACTCGCCGACAATTTTAGCGTAAAGTTCCATTTTCCAAAGGATTTCATTATTTTCATGGCGAAATGAATGCATCGCATCAATAGGAAGTTGAAAGAAAAATTCCTGATGAAGCGGCAAATCAGATGTGGTTGCAAAATCGCTTCGGCTGAAAAGGGTTTGCCGAAAAACTTTTTTGCGGTTGGTTACCGTATCTGTACCTTGCCGGAATCGGGCAATTTCTTCACAAACAAGGTCAACAGAAAAATAGTCAAACCTCAAAATACCGGATTGTTGAAGTAAAACGCGGTATTTTCGACCCGGATACAACGGATGATCCGAGATTTCCAGCAATGTTAGCCCTAAACGGAACGCCAGAAATAATCGGTGCATCACACTTACCAACAGAATAATTCCAACTCCACAAAATAAACCGCGAAATATTACGCCAATAATTTGATCAGACCTGTTTTCCGCCGGATAAATAAAGGAGTGAAACATAATTCCAAAAGAAATAATAAACCACGCCGACGTAAATAATGTTAATCCGACAAGCGGAAAAATCGGTTGATTACCAATTGGCAAGCGAAACGCTAAATGTGTTCCCGGACTTTCGTTGATGATTCGGATATCAGGAACGGTTGACCAATCGAGACGCCGTGAGTTGTCGGTTAAAGAGTGAAGCGGAGAAGCAGACCTGGCTCTGGCTGCCTTACGTTCTTCCGAAACAGTTATCAAGTGAAAAGATTGGAGAAAACCGATAAGCCCCGAAACAATCAGCGAAAACGAAAGAAGCAAGAAAAACCAGCCCCAAACAGAATTTTTCCAAATAACAACTGCTTCTTCGGGATGACCGGTTCGGTACCAACATTCGGTTGATTGACCGGATTGAAACGGCAACAACGCTGATTCCGCAAGTTGACGATTGGCGACAAATCCTTCTTTGGGTTTCAGTGTGCGAAAATCAAATGTCCAAACACGATAGGAAATTCCCTGAACTTGATGTTCCAGAAGCACTTCCGGTCGGAAAACACTCACCGAATCCAGCGTCATTTCAGAAATCCGCGTTTCGATGATTCTGCCGTGTGATGCGACAAACTCTTGATAAAACGTGAGTTGTGGAATTGCCCATGTCCAGAGTTGGATGAAAAACACAACGATTCCCACAACAAGAATAATTAAAAAAAAGATCGGTTCGCCCCAGCGGAGCCGAGCCGATTGTGAGGGTTCTCCGGTTCGGGCGGAACCGGAATGATGGGAATGGGAATATCTGGAAAAACCGGAAGACTCGTCAAACACCGTTCACCTCAAGCCGATTTAGCCGTTGGAGAGCGACGATCAGCGCGAATAAATCCTAATTTTTCAAGGGCTTTATAAACTTCTTCCAACGTTTTTTCGCCGAAATTGGCAATTCTTAAAAGGTCTTCCCGTTGGCATGCCAACAAATCGCCAACGGTACAAATTCCTTGTTCGTCAAGGCAATTCGTTGTTCGAACAGAAAGTCCGATTTCCGCTGTACTGAGTTCCAGTTTTTTCTCCAACTTTCTTTGTTCGATATAGGACGTATCTAATGGAACACGAGTTCCCATTGTGTATTCCTCCGTGAAAATGTGGTTTAATGTTTTCTAATGTAACTTTTTAGCGGGATTCTTTTCGGGATTCTTTTAATGTTGAGGGAGATTCAAGGATGAGCAACCGCCGCATGAACGGAGCCGGTTGGTATAGAATCTGTGATAAAAAGTTTATCAACGGTCAAAACAGCTGCAATACCAAGCAGAAAAGAAAATACTAATACAATCCATTGTTGAATTGTCAAACTATTTTTCTCATAAACTGCCGGAATAGTTTCAGTCTTTGTCATTGAATTATTATTAAGGGAAAATTAACGGCAAAAGGATTTAACCCAACCTTCAACACACAACGCCGAAGGTAATGCCAAAAAAGATGGCACTATCATAGCAAATTTTTCTGTTTTTCCTATCCGAATTTGCCCCAAAAAATGATTTTTTTTCATTTTTTCTTTCCTATTTGGCGGTTAATGTGAGTCAAAATGTTAAATTTGGCAAATTAGGTAGCCTTTCCATCGGGCAACTTCTAAAAACTCCCAATTTATTTTTATTAACCACAGAGGACACAGAGAAAACACTGAGAAGAAAAATTTTGTATTTATTCAGTGAGGTCTCGGTTTGGTTAAAATTCCGTAATATTTCCTTTGTCTCGCAGCAACAAAGGAAAGTTGATAGTTGAGAGTGGAAAGTGGATAGTTTCGCAATACGGAAATACAAATGTTTTGGCAAATAATTTTCGCTTGCGAACTATTCACTATTAACTATCAACTATTAACTATTAACTATTAACTATCAACTATCAACTATCCACTCTCAACTATCAACTAAATCGCGCTCTCTTGACAGGTGATAAAGAATCAGTAAAAATGTATGACGTCTTTTTCGGAACAAAGGAAATCTCCAACACGTGTTCGTTACATGACCGTTAGAGAAATAATTTCGTTTTAACCGTAATTAGCCGTAACTTTTAATAACCGCCAATATTTAACCTGCGTTAAATTCCATGCCTAAGAAAATCACTGAAAAAACAAAATCCGTAAACGAAAAACCAAACAAAATGAACAAAATTGAAATGGTTTTTTCGAAAAATCCTGAATTGAAAAACGCCGTGTCGCAAATTGAAAAGGTGTTTGGTGAAGGTGCAATCATGTCTTTGGGACTTGACAAAACGCCGAGTCTTTCCGGTATTTCGACCGGAAGTTTATCACTTGATATTGCGTTGGGCGGTTTTGGAGTACCGCGGGGAAGAATCATTGAAATATTCGGTCCCGAATCCAGCGGTAAAACAACATTAACCTTGCATATTGTTGCGCAAGCGCAGAAAGAAGGTGGTATTGCGGCATTTATTGATGCTGAACACGCACTTGATCCGAGTTGGGCGAAACGTCTTGGTGTTGATCTTGAGAGTCTGCTTGTTTCCCAACCTGGGAGCGGTGAAGAGGCAATGCAAATTACGGAAATGCTTGTTAAATCCAATGCTGTTGACATTATAGTTGTTGATTCGGTGGCGGCGTTGGTTCCTGAAAAAGAACTGAAAGGCGAAATTGGCGATACTCATGTTGGACTTCAGGCGCGGTTGATGAGCCAATCGCTTCGCAAACTGACGGGAATTATTGCCAAAAGCAAAACCTGTATCATTTTTATCAACCAGATTCGTGAAAAAATTGGTGTGATGTTTGGCAATCCCGAAACAACTCCTGGCGGGCGGGCGTTGAAATTTTATTGTTCTTGCCGGATTGATGTTCGGCGGGTTGGTCAAATCAAGGAAGGTGAGGCGGTTATTGGTCAGCGTGTAAAAGCAAAAGTGGTGAAAAACAAGGTTGCTCCGCCGTTTCGTGCTACGGAGTTTGACATGATGCACAGCAACGGAATCAGTTACGAAGGCGATATTCTTGATCTTGCGATTGCGCAAAAAATTATTGTCAAATCCGGTGCGTGGTTTCGTTACAACGAACAACAACTTGGTCAGGGACGTGAAAAAACGAAGCAATATTTAAAGGAAAACCCTGATTTTACAGAACAACTTAAAACGGAAATCATGAATATCATTCAGGAAAACGGCATGGATTTATTTGCCGACGGTGCTGATGAATAATGATCAAATGTCCGTGAACGGTTACAAATATTTTTTTGTATAAAATTCTCTTTTTTATCTATTTCTTCTAAACTTTTTTCGATAATAGAATTTTATTGCAGAGAGGGAAAAAATATCTACAATTGAACGATGCTCTTTGACAATTAGGTAATGAAACATGTCTTGTAGCGGTAAATGGGATTATTCTGTCTCGTTAAAATCGTTATAATACGTAAAAAATACGGGCTGAGTGAACAACTCTACTTCCGGTAACGCCATCAGTTTCGACCCATCTATTGCTTTGACTGAATTCTTGTACAGTGGCGAACAATTCGATTCAAAAATCGGACAACAATATTTACGGCAACGATATTATGACCCCGTAACCGGAAGGTTTAATCGTCTTGATCCATTCTTTGGGAATTTGAATGATCCGCAGTCATTGCATAAATATTTGTACACTCATGCCGATCCGATAAATGGGATTGACCCATCTGGAGAATTTTTCTGGTCAATAATATCTAAAGTATTATCATTAACATCGGGAATAGGTTTGGGGACAATCGGGATAGCAAGTATCGCTTCACTAACTTTTACAGTAACCTCATATATTGAATATAACGATATCAGTAGTTTGGGTGGTCGATTTCTTACAGATAAGGAAAAGAAGTTTTTTGATTTCTTTTTTAGAGCAGCAATAATTGATCCCATGTTAAATGAAACTGACCGAGTTTCTGCTGAATCTGCGATTGGGGCTACTATGTCTAAATCTAGACTCTGGAACATAGACTCAATGCCTAATTTACTTTATAATATGACAAGTGGTTCATATTTCCTTGCACTAATGGCATATAAGATGAATGGTAAAAATATTGGTGCAATAACTATAGGTCGTGATATCTATTTTGGTTCCAGTGTACCGTTGGAAAACTCACCTGATATACATGATATTGCATTGATAGGTCATGAACTAATGCATTCATGGCAAGTTGAATATGCAGAGATGGGTACACCAGCCTGGTTAATTAGTTATTTGAGCGAGAGTACCGAACAATGGTTTTGGGGAGCAAATTTTTATAGAGGCAACATGATGGAACTGATGGGGTTTGCAATTGAAAGTACAATAAAAGAAATCTTAAAAAATAAGTATCCCAATCTTGTTGAAGCAGTGAACAATGGTTCCGTTTATACAGATCCGCAATACAATGATATACATAATGAAATACGATGGACATTTAAAAGAAAGTATGCGAATGAAATAACAATGTATGGTCCTGGTTCACATTTATGGAATATGCCTACATTTCTTTGGTTCCTTGATTAATTGTATTTTTCGAAAAAATCAATGAAAATACCTTATTAAGTTTTTTAATACATTGAATTAAATACACTTTTATACACCCATTAGAAATGTTCAAAATTTATCAAAATATTTGAAAAGTTCTGGTTAGTGATTATTTAGAGAAAGGAAAATATTATGTCTATTGTTAATCAAAAATATAAAAGATGGATCTGGTGTATTAAGATCTGTGGCACAATTTTTACGATTGTCTGTTTTTTAATTGTTGGTTTGGCAACCCATACCAAGGAAGAAATGGACGGAACTTTGTATATGACTATTACTCCAACTTCGAGTACTGATGGGAAAAGTACTGACGAGAAAGATATGCAGAAACGTAACGTTAATAGTCGTGAGTCAGTGGCTACTACTCCGAGTACTCTTGAGAAAGACAATCAGACAATTGAATCTTGTGAAAAAAATAAAAATAAAGAAACAACAGATATGCCTAATGAGAAATAGTATTAGAAATAATCTGAAAAAACAAAAAGTTTGGAGAGAGCATGGAACGTGCCAAAGCATTTATGTGTGTGTATGCCTTATAACAATATCAATTTATTTTTACGCAAATTTCAGACCTAAAACGCTGCTAGGGCAATTCCTTAACACATATTGTAATTTTGTTGTAAAAAATCATACAATTGATTATATACCGGTATTTATCAATGACGCATTGCCAAGTTTTATCTGGACTTTTGTATTGACTGTTTTGCTCAACCAAATATGGCATACATCAACTTTAACTTTTAAACTTTGTGTACGAGTAATACCCCTTTTACTAATGTTAATGTGGGAAGTATTGCAATATTTACATATCTTGCCAGGAACTTATAGTCTATATGATGTTATTTCATCTTGTTTGGCATATGTTTATGCTAATTGTATGCTAAACAAATAAGTCGCCAATACCAAATCACGACACCCCAAAATCAAACATTTAACCCCATTGCTAAACCGCAAATGTGTATTGTCGGCAAATCTGGAACAATAATAAAACTTCCTCTTGAATTTCTCGAAGATCGATTGTACCTACCAATCATTCGTATTGAGCAAATTTAATTTTATCTTGCCCGCCAGATTATTATGATCAATCTGCAATCATAGTATGCGCAAAACACAATTTTTGAACAAATTTATCCATAATAATATTATTGTACCGATAAATTTAGACTATTTCAAAGTTCATGGACAAGCGCACTCGATCTGATTTTCTACTTTTCATTTTCACTCTTAATTGATTGTATATTTGCTGCTTGTTTGAGGCGTTCCAGTTTTTTTAGAAGAGTAATAAGTGCTTTTTGGGCGTTTAATCTTATAACCGTGGGAGAATAATCACCCTTTTGATCTTTCTCTTCATAGTGTTTGCTCTCTTCAATTGATTTTATTGACCGAAGCAAAAAGTCCAATGCATTCTCGTATTTCACTAAATCAATATTTCCCGTGACTTGATTAAACTCTCTTACAGTAAACGGTATGTTTGCATCTGCCCCATAACTGATCAATAAGAGAGCTACGTCATATCGTAAATGTTTAATGGATTGAACAAACGGTGTTTCATCATTTTTACCCGGAAGATCAATTGAAGCTCCCTGAGCAAGCAGTAATTCAATCGTTTCTTTATATCCCAATACTGCCGATGTTCCTAATGCCGTCTGTTTTGTGTTTGGATTTTTTTGATTTACAGATTCTGGATTTCGTGCAATGATTTCCGCTACGATTGTTGAATAGCCTGCATAATGTTCGATAGGAATCTCGAATATAATATTTTCTTTATAAGTACCATCTTCTTGCAGCGTACTGCGGTGCATTACGTAAATCATAGAATTGGTGTCAATTCCATGCTCGAGAAGCCATCGTATTCTACCCGGATATGTAAGATCATTCGCTCCAAATTGAATACAATGAAAAAGAAAACTACTTCCAAGATGATGAATTTTACTGTTTATTTCAGCTTGATCTGCCAATGCGTTCGCAGTTTCAAAGTCATCACAAGCCAGAGCAAATGCCAATTCTTTTGTTTTATCCGAAATATTTGGAAATTTTTCGATCCGTTTTTTATGAGATTCGTACAATGGCAATCTGTTCTCTTGTTCATACGCTTCTTTTCGTTTCAAATATAATTCCGTGCGTGAATAATCAGGATCGGCAGCATGGACAGGATTGGAAAGTATTTCAGGATATCTACAAAAAATTATTATAGACATCAATAATACACAACAATATGAAGTGTACAGAAAAAAAACAATATGTCTGTAATTATATTTAATTGTTTTATTCATTTTAATTTTGAGGTCTAAACATGAACCGTTAATTCAAGATGTTCTTTATTTCGGTGATTATCTGTTATAGCATTATGGATGTTCTCGCAGATACTTCTCAATAGCATCTAATTGATGCCGATTTACCGGATCAAGCCGACCAACTGCTTCTTGGAATCCTGGTATTGATTCAATGTTTGGTGCTTTTAATGAAATTACATTTATTCTTGGAAATCTGTACAAACCTTGTACAAATGGCAATTCTGCTAAAATACTTGGAACAAATTGTAAAACAGCTACAGGGTCTCCCTTAACTTGCCAAATGTTAGCATTATCAAAATACGTGTCTTTATTTGGAAAATCCTTAAAATTATTTTCATGAAGGTACTCAGGATTAAAAATAACAAGTTTTGATGCATCATTACCACCGTCTTTAATAGTTGCCAATGTTGCCAGACTGCCACCTAATGAATGACCGGTTATTATACTGATTTTGTTCCCTTGACCAATTCTATTGTGGGCTTCATCTATTACTTGCTGAATTAGTTTGTGTTGACTAGATGATAACCCAACAACATGCTGGATATTTGTGAGCCAATCCGTTGCATCTTCTGTACCTGCAAAAGCCAAAACATATCCTTGATTAGTATTGTAACGGATTTTCTATTTTATGTTTGTATGATTTTTGTTTGTAAGTATTTTTGTTTTATGGATTTATGTCGATATTTTTGTGATTTTTTGTTGGGTACTTTTAATTTTTTTTGTTTTTCCTGCGGGTGTTATTTCTGGGATTTCGGTGTTTGTTAGTTGGAAGAGTTTTTCGATGTCTTTTCTTGGTTTTGGGATATTGTTTATTGTGATATTTTT
>JAISNF010000058.1 GCA_031276415.1 Planctomycetaceae bacterium | reverse complement strand
CGGATGACGCGAATAAAGTTCATCCTGCAATGTATCGTCAATCACATCATACGGCGGCGCAACAACATCATTCAAATTTTTAATCTTTTGCGTGTTGTAACGATAACCTAAAAAGGGTTTAATTTCCATCGATTTAAATTGATTCAAATTGATTTAATGAGCGGCAGACAAAGCATCGCGAACAAGATTTCGCATCAAAGAAGCAGACGCTTTCTGACCGGTAAAAAGTTTAAATTGCAAACAGGCTTGACCAACAAACATCTCAACTCCAGAAACAGCAATACATCCTTTTTCTCTTGCCGATTTGAGAAGTAACGTATTTTCAGGATTGTACACCGCATCAAAGACTACCATTCGCGGACGGAGTGCCGATTTCTCAAACGGCGATTCGTCCACTTTCGGATGCATTCCAATCGGTGTACAATTAACAAGAATATCCAATTTTAATTTATCCCGCAATTTCCAATCAATAATTTCACAATCAAGATATTTGCCCAAATCATAAGCACGATTGCCGTTAATATCGGTAATTGTTACCAAAGAGCCGCGTTTTTTCAGTCCGTAAGCCAACGCCATTCCTGCTCCGCCTGCTCCGAGTATTAAAGCGTTTTTGCCGTCAAGCGTACTTTTTTCGTCCATAAAATTCCCGCCCAACGCCGCTTCAATACTGGACACCGCTGCGACGTAATCGGTGTTGTAACCGAGCCGTTCTCCATCCCGAAACACCAACGTGTTACACGCCCCAATCTTTTCAACCGCCGGATCCATCTTGGTCAAATGCTTCATCACCGCAATCTTGTGCGGTATTGTTACACTTAAACCCTTAATGTCAAACTCTTTCGCCCGCTCTATAAAATCTGGAACATTATTGTCGTCCAACGGAAAGGGAACATAAACGGCGTTGATTTTTTGTTCGATAAATGATCGGTTGTGAATTAACGGACTCAAACTATGCCCAATAGGATTGCCGATAATTCCGTAAACAGTCGTATCTGTATCAGTCTGATCGTAATGATATAAATCAAATAATTCTTTATAAACCAACATGCCGGGAGCAATCATACGGTCTTTGGAAAAGGTGGCATAAGTGTACGGCATTTCGAATTTTTTTGCCAAAATCCGTGTTGCTTTCCCCATTTCGCCCATTCCAATTCCAATAACCCGAACTCCTTTATCACCGAGTTGTTTTGCCTGCCGGTTTTTTTCCCGAACAAATGCAACAAACCGGAACATATCATCTACCGTTTTGGGATTGACGGCAATTTTGATGAAATACGGCGATTTCGTCAACATTTCACGGTGAAGTGCATCAAGATTTTCCGGCGTTTCTTCCAAATTATGATAACTGATAATTCGGCGAGTTTTTCCGAACGGCGGAATTTTGTCCGCAACATCGACTTCCAAATCAACAAATTCCGGTGCGGCAACAATTGCGGAACGGAGTAGTTGGAGGCGTTTTTCTTCGGAATCCCGCCAAAGACCGCCGTCCTGAGTTCGTCTCGCTGTAACAATAACAGCGGTTGGACGGTTGGGAATCAAACGGTGAATATCAGGCTCCCGACGCAAAAAATCAAGCCGAAGTTCCACGAATGACACACCGTCAGCAGCAAGATTTTGGTGTTCGGTAATCATTCGGGTATGACTGCCGCACGCAATAATAACACAAATCATGTTCGATCACAAAATAAGGATATTGTACCGATAAAAAAAGGGTTTGCGTTTGGTTTCATTCAAACGGCAATAATTCATAAATTCATAAAAATTGCAACAGCAAACCCGCATTCAACCCCCAAGACAATTTGTTTGTAACATTATTCTGACGGTACGGCGTTTGATAGGACAACCGGCGTGATTGTCGGCAATGCGGAAGCAGGTTTCTGAGTGTAATCGTAACGTAGAAATTCGGTCATTAATAGGAGAACCGCAAACGATAACGCCATGACGGAAATTCCGAGCATGGTTTGAAACAAATCATTCTCTTTTCTGTACTTATAAAACATAAACGGAACCGCAACAATACCCAATCCCGCAACAAAATCAAAACCAACAAGATAATAAATCGTAGAAGAAAAACCAACTCCAATTTCTTTATATGGTTGAAAAACAAGCAGGAAAACATTAAACGCAATTAACCCAAACAATAAAAGTCCGCTCAATGTTAAACTCAAACCGGCACCAAGTCCCAATGGTTCGCCTTCTTTTTTATTCTTTTCCGGTGTAACTTTATTTTCTTTCCGATCTTTCCGATTCTTTTTTCCGCTTGTTTTTTTGTCGGTATCAACATTTATTTCCGCAGCATTTATTTCCTCCGAATTAGTTTCTTCGGGAGTTTTATCGAAGGTTATTTCTTCGGAGGCGGTTGTTTCGCCTAAATTTGTTTCACCTAAATTTTCTGCCATGAATGTTGATGGAATTTCGCCCAAATTTTCATCAAAAGGCGGAAACGAAAAATTGTCATTTTCCAGAGTTTCTTCCGGCGTTTCGGTTTCATTTTGTAACGGTTGTAACGATTCTAAAGTTCCTTCTTCTTCAGAAAAAGCGGAGTTAAAAGGATCATCGGACAAGATTTCATTGATATTGCCTTCATTATTTTCTTCTTCTAAACTGAAGTTGAAATCGAGATCATCCGCCGGTTTATTTTCTTTATTTTCATTATCCTGAGACACGGGATTCTCCTAACTTTTATTTTCTTTAGTATCGGTTAATACAAAAGTCCACAAAAAACTCTACATCGTGTATCGACCAAATTGTCAACAAAATTTTATTGTATTTCCTTACAATTTTCCAGTTTCCTGAAAAAAATTCTGCTGATTAAGTTACTGAATATTAGGTTATTGAATCATTTATGGTTTTTGGGTTTCAGGGCATTCGCAAACATATTTTCCGCAACCCGGACAGCCAGAACCATATTTTTCCAGTACGGATTCAGTGAGATCAATTTCCATAACATTGGCGATTGTTGCCAACCAAGCCAGCACATCGGCAAATTCGCCGCGAAGTTCACTTTTTGTTCCGTTTCGGATTGCCGACGCCAATTCGCCGACCTCTTCCATCAACCAAAGAAAAGTTCCTGTTGCCCCGCGTTCATTGTCTTTTTCATAATACATTTTACGGATTAAACCTTGAAAATCTCGAAACGAAATTTCTTGTAATCCCATATCATTTTTGTCGTTCATTTTTTGTTCATTGTTTATTGTTTTCATAATAATTCAAAAGTTTGGTAATATTCAAATTACCTAATGCTGTTGAATAATTACAATTACTGTTCAATCAAATTTGAGTTGACTGAAAAAATCTTTTTTTTCGGAATTTTCGGAATTTGTTTCCGGTTTCACTGTTGTTGCGGGCGTTTTTGAAATAACAATTGCCGGCAAATCCGGAGCGGTACTTCCCATTTCTTCTTTATTTTTGGCGGAGGAATGTTGTAATCCGGCTCTTTCCATGAGTGATTGGGAAAGCATTTCGCTTTCGTGCAACACCTCGCCCGGCGGCGGACCAATTGCTCCATTCTCCGCCGGATCGTATTGAAGTTTGAAAACATGTTTCGAAATTGCGAGAGTTGCTCCGGGATCAACCCGATGATCCGTAACCTTGACGCCGTTTAACTTGACGCCGTTGGTACTGTGCAAATCAAGAATATACCAGTATCCATCCGATAAAACCAATCGGCAATGTTGACTGGAAACATTACTGAAACGAAGAACAATATCGCAATTGTCTTTCCTGCCCACCAGAATTTCACGCTTACGTAGCGGAATAGGATCGCCTCCGCCTAACGGAATTAATTGACCATAGATTGAAAATGTCATCGGTAACGTGTAGAGTAATAAAATTAAAATATCGCCTAACGGAAATTTTCTCAAGAATCTATGTAATTTGTTTATGTTTTGATTTTTGACGATGGTTCCGTGTTTTTACCGGCTTGAATATTTAGTTGGTCTTCTATTTTGCACGAAACGAGATTCTTTTTCAAGTTCTTGCGGTAAAATTTTATTTTTGGGTAACCAACAATGACATTTCCTAATACATTTCCTAATACATTTTCCGATACATTTCCTAACACATTTCCCGATTGGAAGGCAATGGGACATCGGTATTTTCCGTTGGGCGTTTTTATGCGTCACGAATTTGGTTGTGCGGTTTGGAAAGTCAGTATTGATGTTGGTTGTTCATGCCCTAACATTGACGGAACAATCGGAACAGGCGGTTGTATTTTCTGCAACACGCACGGTTTTGCGCCGAGTCGGCGGTTCAACAAACCGGAAGTTTCCATTTCGGAACAAATCAACTTCGGAATCCGGCAACTTCAACGGCGTTACAGCAAAGCGAAAAAATTTATTGCGTACTTTCAACCTTCCACAAATACTTACACGACACCGGAACATCTTGAGCGATTTTGCCGAACCGCTTTGGAGCATTCGGAAATAGTTGGTCTTGCGATTGGAACACGACCGGATACATTGCCCGATGAAATATTGGATGTATTGGAATTATTATCACAAACTGCCTGGATTCAACTTGAAATCGGTCTCCAATCCATTCATCAAAAAAGTCTTGATTTTCTGAATCGCGGACACAATTATTCGGTTTTTTGTGATACTTTTCGGCGTTGCCGTCAGCGGAATCTTCGGCTTGGTGTTCATTTGATTCTTGGCATTCCGGGTGAAGATCGAAATGATGTTTTAGCAACTGCCCACGAAATTGCGAGGCTTCAACCGAATTGTGTAAAATTGCATCATCTTTATGTTGTTCGGGAAACACAACTTGAAAAACTCTGGCAAACCGGAAAAATTCAACTTATAACATTAGAAGAATATGCCGGATTGGTTGTTGATTTTCTTGAGATTTTGCCGTCTGAAGTTGTCATTGATCGGATTTCCGGTGAGGCGGATGTTTCTTTTCTTCTTGCGCCGGACTGGACTAAAATAAAACATGCCGCCCGAAACGCCGTCAATCAGGAATTTCAACGGCGTCATTCATTTCAAGGCATTCGGAATGTTTCTTCTGGTTCTTTTCTGTGACGAAATAACGTTTCAACAGGTTGCGTCAATACGTCAAAAAATGCGTCAAAAAAAATGACTAAATTTCTTCGGGAAATTCGGTATAATAAAAAAACTACTTGCTTTGCTGCAAATAAAAAATTTTGCTCCCCCTCTTGTCTTATGGAAAAATTTGATTACCTTATTATTCTTTGACAACCGATTCCATTGTCTGTTCTGGATAAAAATCGGTGCATAGAAGCAGGGAATGGTGATGCAAATCCTTACATAGTATTCAAATGCTGGTGTAGCTCAATTGGTAGAGCAGCTGATTTGTAATCAGCAGGTTGCGGGTTCGAGTCCCATCTCCAGCTGTCGGGGGGGATTTCCCGAGTGGTCAAAGGGGGCAGACTGTAAATCTGCTGTCACTGACTTCGGAGGTTCGAATCCTCCATCCCCCAGTGAGTTGCCGAATGTTAGTTGTTTGTTTTATTTTTATTATGTATTACTTAAAACCAATAAACCCAAACGGTCAACTGCTTGCGGGCGTAGCTCAATGGTAGAGCCGCAGCCTTCCAAGCTGATGACGAGGGTTCGATTCCCTTCGCCCGCTTCGCTGTTGTAGCTCAGTTGGTAGAGTACGTCCTTGGTAAGGACGAGGTCATGAGTTCGAGCCTCATCAACAGCTTGTTTTTAGTTAATAGTTGATAGTCTGTAGTGAATAAGTGTTCTCACATCTGTTCACTATTCGCTATTCACTGTTTACTGTTTACTAAATCCTTTCCCGTATTTTAGTTAGGAGATTTTTAGATGGCTAAAGATGTATTTCAGCGTACGAAACCACACGTTAATGTCGGAACAATCGGTCACATCGACCACGGCAAAACAACACTGACCAGCGCAATTCTCGCTGTTCAGGCAACCAAAGGTTTGGCAAAGGTTAAAAGTTATGCCGATATTGCCAAAGGTGGTACAGTTCGTGACGCAACCAAAACGGTGACAATTGCAGTCGCCCACGTTGAATATGAAACCGAGAAGCGGCATTACGCCCATATTGACTGTCCGGGACACGCCGACTTCATTAAAAACATGATTACCGGTGCTGCTCAGATGGATGGCGCAATTCTTGTTGTTGCTGCCGATGCCGGTACAATGCCCCAAACCCGTGAACATGTCCTTTTGGCTCGTCAGGTTAATGTTCCCAAATTAGTTGTTTTTCTCAACAAAATTGATCTTCTGGACGATCCCGATCTTTTGGAACTTGTTGAACTTGAAATTCGCGAACTCCTCACCAAATATGATTTTCCGGGTGATGAGACGCCGATTATTCGCGGAGTTGCCCGTGATGCTCAACAAAAACCAACCGATCCTGCCGCCGCAAAATGTATTGCGGAATTGATGGAGGCTTTGGATAATTATATTCCAGAACCGGCACGCGAGCAGGACAAACCGTTCCAGATGGCGGTTGAAGATGTATTTTCCATCGAAGGTCGTGGAACAGTTGCTACCGGACGTATTGAAAAAGGTGTTATCAAAGTCGGTGAAGAAGTTGAAATTATCGGATTCTCCGATGAAAAACGAAAAACTGTTGTTACCGGTGTTGAAATGTTCAACAAAACACTTGATCAGGGACAAGCCGGTGATAATGTCGGGCTTCTGCTTCGTGGTATTAAACGTGAAGAAATTCAACGCGGACAAGTTCTTGCCAAACCGGGAAGTATTACGCCGCATACGGATTTTGAGGCTGAAGTTTACATTTTGTCAAAGGAAGAAGGCGGACGTTCAACGCCGTTTTTCTCCGGTTATCGCCCGCAGTTTTATTTCCGTACAACAGACGTTACCGGAGCATTGACTCTGCTTGGTGATGCGGAAATGTGTATGCCCGGCGATAATGTTAAACTTAAAGTGGAACTGATTTCACCGGTTGCGATGGAAGACGGTGTTCGTTTTGCTATCCGTGAAGGAGGTCGAACAGTTGGTTCCGGTGTTGTAACAAAAGTATTGAAGTAAATAATACTTAACAGTTTAAGTGTCAGTGAATTGTGAATAGTGTTCCGATTTGGTTTTCAAAAACTAACTATTTACTATTCACTGCTAACTGTTCACTAAACGGAAAGGGGAGTAGTTTAGTGGTAGAACTGCGGTCTCCAAAACCGCTGGTGGGGGTTCGATTCCCTCCTCCCCTGTTTTGTGAGGTGTTTTGTAAAGTGTTTTGTGAGTTGTGAGGTTGTTTGTTGAAACAGTCATTAACATAACAATTTGGATGGTAAATGACTGAAAACAACATGACTAAAACAATAAAAATAAATTGACAATAATTTTAGAATTGTTGTATCGTTATAAATGAATTTAGACACTAATTTTCATTGTTAAATTGAATCAAGAGGTTTTCGTGCGTGATTTATTCAAGGAATTATTTCGTATTCGTCGTTACAAGAATAATCAGGGGCGTTGGGTTCGTCGTTTAACGATGTTTGGCGTCTGGGCTGTTTTTATTTGCGGGGCTTATAAATTCACTCAATTGGCTTTTGATTGGGCACCGTTGTTGCGTGAGCAGGGTATTCGCTATATTGTGGCGATGTTGTTTATTTTGGTTGGAATGTGGTTTGGGTATCGATTAGTGCAATTGCCGGTTTTTGCCGATTTTCTTGTTTCTGTTGAATCGGAAATGGTTAAAGTTTCTTGGCCTGACAAAGCGGAATTGTATTCTTCGACGATAGTTGTTCTGGTCATGTTTGCTATTCTTTCGACGATGATTTATCTTTTTGATTTAGTTTGGGTATTTATTTTCAATTCACTTGGTATATTAGGTTGAAATTTTCTTATTTTTTTCCGGCAACACCGGAAATGGATACATTAAATGAAAGAGGAGCAATTCATGTCTGAGACGGAATTGAAAACCGCTGATCCGCAACTCGCAACAACAAATGTAAGTAGTAAGACGGGTACAACGGAAGAACCTCAGAATAAAAAAAATTGGTATATCCTGAAGGTTCAGGTGAATCGTGAAGAGCCGATCAAACGAAGTTTGGAACGCCGGATTGCTGTAGCCGGATTGCAGGATTATTTCGGCGACATTCTCGTTCCGACCGAAAAGGTAACGGAAATTCGGGGTGATAAAAAGCGGATTGTCAAGCGGAAATTGTATCCGGGTTACATGATGATTTACATGGAAATCAATGATGCAACATGGTTTCTAGTTCGGGAGACATCTGGGGTTGGTGATTTTACCGGAGCAGCGGGAAAACCGACTCCAATGCAAACGCATGAGGTTCATCGGATGCTTGCTTTGGAAGTGGAGGATCCTAAAATTTCACCGCAGTTAAAAGTTGGTTATCAGGTTGGCGAAAAAATCAAGGTAAAAGAAGGAACATTTGAAAATTACGAAGGAGTTGTGGATGCGATTGATCTTACGAGCGGAAGAGTAACCGTAATCCTCAATCTTTTTGGAAGAAGTACGCCGGTTGAACTTGAATATTGGCAAATTGAGAAAAATCTGAATTAGATTGAATTAGATAATGAGTTTAGATAAAAAGTCAATTTGTTATTTTATTTAAGGTCTGGTATTTTAATTTAGTTACTTAATTATTTTATTATTTTTACATTTACTACATAAAACAATGGCAAAACAACTTACAGCAACAGTTCGGTTTCATGCGAAGGGTGGACAGGCGACGGCGGCGCCGCCGGTTGGTACTGCGCTTGGTAAATACGGAATCAATCTTGGGCAATTTGTGCAACAGTTTAATGAGCGTACCAAATCTGATCTTGGAATGCGGATTCCTGTTGTCGTTAAAGTTTTTAATGACCGGACATTTGATCTGGAAACCAAAACGCCGCACAGTGTTGATTTATTGAAACAAATTGCCGGAATTGTCAACGGCAGTGGCAATGTTCCTCGCGTGAAGGTTGGGCAGATTACAACGAAACAACTTGACGAGGTTGCCGCCAAGAAAATGAAGGACTTAAACGCCCGAACACCCGAAGCCGCCAGAAATATTCTCGCCGGAACCGCCCGAAGTATGGGTTTGGATATAGTGAATAGTTAATACTGAACACCTTTAAAAATTTGTATCTGTTCACGGATATTTTGTAATCATTCACGGTAATAGGTTTAAATCGTAGTGTCTGTCTATTTTGTAATTGTTCAGGTAACGTAAAATGACGTGTTTCCTACGCCCTGAAAGGGCAACACAAGCCAGCCCGCCGCAACGCGGCGGGTTCAGCGTTCCCCAATCAACGCCCTGAAAGGGCAGTATATGATAGTTAATAGTTAGTAGTGAATAGTTGCGCAAGCGGAATTATTTACCAAAACATCTTTAATCCACAACTATTCACTATTCACTACTAACTATTAACTATCCGTATGTTGCCCTTTCAGGGCGAAATTGTTGTTGGTAATTCCAACCCTACCCGTTGGGTAGGGCTGGCTTATGTTGCCCCTTCGGGGCGTAGGAAAATATCAATCAATCTTCTGGAATAGATTATTAAAATAGACTGTTACATTGCTGTTTTGGCAAAATCAAGTGGATTTATGAAAAAAGTAATTGCTGTTTTGGCAAAATCAAACGAATAATCATTTTTTGTAAGCGTTCACGGTATTTTTATTATTTAATGATTTTGTAGATTTTTCTTCGTCCCGATAGGGACGGTATTTTCATAACCGCAGGTCTTTGACCTGCGGTTAAAAGTCCGCCGCTCACAACTCTGCCCCGCTAGGGGCAGCACTTTTGGCGTTAAATAATGTCA
>JAISNF010000603.1 GCA_031276415.1 Planctomycetaceae bacterium | reverse complement strand
TCAATTTGATGAGCAATCCCGTAAATATTTCCGTAATAAAAAATCTGCCGCATTTGAATTGCCTGAAGAATACAGGCGATGGATTGCATGATAAACGGCGGCATACCAAGCAGGAAAACCTGACGGGATAACTCAAAATCCCAACGAATATTTTTTAGACGCCAACGTAATAAAGTATTACCGGAAATGTAATGCCAAAATACCCAACTGGTAGAACAAATTTGTGCAAGAATTGTTGCGAAAGCCGCTCCCCAAATACCGGTACGAAAAACGTAGAGGAACAGCCAGTCGAAAAAAATGTTCAGAAATGCCATGATCAAGGTTGTCATCATGGCGGTGCGCGGTTTACCTTCGCTCCGTAAAAAGCCGTTGACGCCGTAAGAGATTTCGTGAAAGAATGCTCCGCAGACCATAACGGACAAATATTCTTTGGCGTAAGGCATTACTCTTTCGGTTGTTCCGAAAAGCCGCAACAACGGTTCCAGAAACAGCAAACCGAAAACCATAAAACCAATTGCCATAAGACCGAAAAGAAACAACGCCTGACCAACAATTCGTTCTGCTTCTTCGTTTTTCTTTTCGCCGAGCCGGATGGAGATCAATGTATTTGAACCGATGCCGATAGTCATACCAACAGCGAGCATAATTGTCGTCATGGGCAGAGTTACCGTAACAGCGGCGATACCGACTTCGCCGATAGTTTGCCCGACAAAAATGCGGTTAATAACACCATGAGAGGCGTTAATAACGGTTGCGGCGATTGCCGGTACTGAAAATTCCCAAAGTAATTGACCGACAGGTTGTTCTTCAAGTTGACGCGTGCGCTCCGCATGATCCATAGGAAAAAACAATACAGAAAATGAAAATGAAAAAAAACAACCGTATCATTTTTACATATTTCACAAATTTCACAAGAGATACAGATAAAGTCCACAAAGAATTGTCCGCCGATGACACTGATGAGCGCAGATTGTTTTTAAAAATTATCTGCGTTAATCTGCGATAATCTGCGGACACATTTCTTTGATCGGTGTAATTATATTTATTGTTAAAAAAATTTATCCGAAAAAATATTTTCACAGGGACAAGAGATATTCGACAAGATCATCTAGTTGTTCTTCTGTTAATTGGTCAACGGTTCCCTTTACATCGCCGTGTTTACCCAACCGGAAAACATCTTTCATATTAACGTAACGTCCGTCATGCAGATACGGAGCCGTGCGCCAAACTTCAATCAGTGTCGGCGTATCGAATTGTCCGCGACTTTCGTAAGGAAGAACCTGCGTTTTAACATCATACATTTTTGTGTCAGTAAAATAGACGCCGGAATGACAAAATAAACAACCGATATTCGGGTCTTCAAAAATTTTCTTTCCGCGTTCCGCCCGTTCACTAAGCCGACCATCAACAAGATACGGACTCGGTAACGGTTTCAAATCACGAACAAAAACATCTATACAATCACACGGTTCATTCAACGCCGGCGCAAACATAATAAATGTAAACCCTGTTCTCGTACATAATCTGGCACTAAACCGGTCTCCCAACCACATCACCGGCGGCGTTTCAGAACTGTACACCATACTCTTTGTGTTTTTCGGATTGCCGGATCCATCGTGTAACAAATCCCAATTCATTCCGGTCATTCGCGCATCAGGATGACAACTCGTACATGTTTGCCATTGCTGATAACACAACGAAGCATCATTCCACGCAATTTCGCCAATACGTCCCTGTGACAAAATTAACGGTGAACCCGTAACTATAATTTGCGGCGTTTCGGAAATTGAAGTTTCCGGTGATAATGTTTCAGATAATTTTTCAGACAATGTTTCCGCAGATGTTTTTGCTGACGCAGGATCAAATTTAATAAGCATATCGTTAAAATAAAGTCCGGCATAAACAAACTTACCAACCGCAATCACTTCACGTAATCCCTTGCCCATAAAGCGGATACGTTTTTTGAAACCGGATGTAAAACTTAAATCATTGGAAACATCTTGAGCCAACGCTTGAGCCGACGCAAGTTTTTGATGCAATAATTCAGCGTCGAGAATAATCAGTTCATTCGTTCCTGATATGGCAACGAAAATTTGTTTACCGTCGGAAGAAGTTGTAATTCCCCAAGGATTCGCCGCTCCAAGTTGAGGATCGTCCAGCAAAAATGTATTAACGTAATCAATTTGTCCGCTGTCAATTTGTGCATTATTAAATTGTACGTTATCAGATTGTTTTGTATCAAGAATTGATACGGCGTTGACATTCATTTGTCCGCCGTCCAGTTTTTCCGTACCGTTCCAAAAATGCGAAATAAGATGCGTCAAATAAACGTAACGACCATCCGGCGAAAGACAAACACCGCGAAGATTACAACTACCATTCGGCAAACGAATATTTTTCGTTGCGCCACTTCCAATATCAATCACACTCACTTCCGCCGCGATATTCAATTCCTTTTCCGAATTGTACGGAAAACAGTTCGGATCATTCGGAAGTGAATTAAGTACAATTATTTTCTTTCCGTCTTTTGTAATAACAGCAGCACGCGGCTCACGAACAACATTGACGTGTTTGACAAATTTCAGTACAGGAAATTCGTATTCGGCAATATTGTTATTGAAACGATTACAGAGAAAAAGTTTTGTTCCGTCCGGCGTAACAACCGGAGCCATTGGAGTATGACCGGCTGAAACCGTTTGAAGAACATGACCCGTTTCCGCATCAAGAGCGGCGAGTTGTCCGCGATAACCGCCGTAAGTTACATAAATTATCTTTTCATCCGAACTCAACACAATTCCGTCCGGCTCATTACCAACAGGAAATGTTTGAACCACTTCATTTTTTCCGGTGTCAATCACGGCAATTTCTCCGGCGTCAAAATGAACAAGAAAAATTTTTGTACCGCTTTTATTCGCCGTCATATTCATCGGACCTTTGTATTCAAAAACAGCACCTATTTTCGATGCGATATTATTTACCGGACGATATGCCGTCGAATGACGCTCTCTTCCTTTTTTTCTGTACATTTCCAATTCTTCAGGTTGGAGAAAACCGTCGCGGTTGAAATCTGCTTTTTCAAAGTTTGACCATTGATCTTCGGGGCTTGTCGGCGGCAATGCCGTTTGGACGGCAAGAAAATTAAGAAATTCCTGTTGCGAAATACTTCCGTCCTTATTTGTATCAGTTAATACAAATTCCGTTTTCTTAACCGGAATTTCCGTTTTTGTACCGGAATTTGTGCCGGAATTTGTAGTGGAATTTGTAGCGGAAAAAGTATTCAGGAATTGTTGAAATTCCTCTTGACTGACCGAACCGTTCTTGTTCGCATCCGCCGTTTCAAAAAAAGAATTATCGGCAGAAACCGAAACAATAAAACTTGTCAAAATTATAAAAACAAAAATAAAAAGATGCATTGTAGTTAATAGTTAATAGTTAATAGTTAATAGTGTCGCATGCGGAATTACTGTTGTTACAACTATTGTTACAATTGTAATCCGGCATACGACAACCTGTGTAACCTGTGAAGAATTTATTCACACGAACCGCATTTTGCGGAACCAATATTGGTTTGAATTTTTTCCGGCATTTTTCCGCAACAGCCGTTTTCTTTTACCGTTTCGACAATTTCAGTTGTTTCGGTTTTCTTTCCGCAGCAACCGCCTTCTTTAACTGTTTCGACAATTTCGGTTGTTTTGGATTTCTTTCCGCAACAGCCGCCCTCTTTCTTTTCGAGGACAGTTTCTGAAACGGATTTAACCGGAACAAACGCATAACCCATTGCGGATTCCATATAACTTCCTTTATTACCGTATCGTTTTTCAATCGGAGTGGGTTCGGGAAGTTTGGGTTTTGCCAGTTTCATCTTGCTCAAAAGGGCAAGATATTGTTCAAATTCCATTTGATCCAATTTGCCGTCCTGATTGGTGTCGGCTCTGGCAAAACGCGGATCAACCGTTTTTTTAACCGTTACTTCGGCAACAACCGACGAAACCGTACAAAAAAACACGGAAAACATAACAATAATAATTTTCAGTTTCATAAAATTTCTCCTTGTATCATCAAAGTCCAAAAAGTAAACGCAGAAAAACATAATCCTGCTTGAATCTAATTTACCTTTTGCACTCTGAAAATGTTATCGTACAAATTCTTCTCC
>JAISNF010000573.1 GCA_031276415.1 Planctomycetaceae bacterium | reverse complement strand
GGTTATTTTTCTTTCGTTTGTTAAATTTTTAATTACGATTAAAATATCCATATCGCTATTGTCTCTATTTTCTCCTCTTGCATAAGAGCCAAATAATATTATTTGCTCCGGCAATATTTTGGACGTAATTAACGAAACTATCTGATCTGTTATTGACTGATTTGGACTCATAATTAAAAATTTTTTGTATTTTATTATTGCAAGAATTTTTAGAATCTGACATTAATTGAAATTATTAAAAAAGCATTTTTGTCTTTTGAAAGGGAGTATCTTACACTGAATCGTAAAACATTGCAAGATACGCTGAATTGGGATTTGTAACTTGGAGTTTATGGTTTGTGATTACAAAGTCTAAAGTACAAATCCCTCATTGTAAAAAGAGATTGATTGTGATATATTGCCTATCTGCGCAAACTTTACCGATCACACAAAATGACAAAACTTGTTAATTTTGAGACATGCTATGAGTTCAGTAACCGGCAACATTTTACTTCAACCTCAACCTCCACTTCGGTTTATTCATGCTTCTGATCTTCATTTGGATCGGACACTTGAACAGGTTTCAGAAGGTCCTGCTCATTGGGAACAACGCATGCTTAATGTTTCGCGGCGTGGTGCGGAACGTTTGTTTAAGCGGGTGATTGAGGAAAATGTTGAATTTTTGATTTTGAGCGGCGATGTTTTGAACTGTCATATTTCTCCGCCGGGCAATTTTTTGTTTCTCATAGAACAGTTTGAGCAACTCCAAAAAGCCGGAATAGCGGTTTATTGGGTTGGCGGTGAATTTGATTCGCCGGAAGATTGGCATACTGCTTTTCCGTTACCTGACAATGTCCATACATTTCCGAGTAATTCTATTCAGGAATATTATGTTTATCGAGCCGGAGAATCTGAAAATATTCCGATTGCCAAAATTGTTGGTATCAGCCGGAATCAACAACGTCGTCGGATTCGGAGTTCTGAATTTCCGCTTGATTCCGGCGGACTTTACACGATTGCGGTTGCCAACGGTGAAGTGGAGCCGGAATCGTTGGCTCAACGCCGGATTGATTTTTGGGCGTTAGGCGGAAGTAATCGCCGCCAAATTTTTCGCGGTAATCCTCGCAAAAAAGGACTGGACGGTAAACCAATTCCTCTTGAACAGCCGGAAATACCTGTTTCTTCGTCGGGTTCTTCGGGTAATAATTCCGGTTCTTTGGGTTCGGGAAACAAACGGGAACGAAACAATATTCCGCCGCAACCGTATATTGTCCATTATCCCG
This sequence comes from Planctomycetaceae bacterium, assembly GCA_031276415.1. Taxonomy (GTDB): domain Bacteria; phylum Planctomycetota; class Planctomycetia; order Pirellulales; family Thermoguttaceae; genus WRKP01. The sequence continues at coordinate 9,341 of JAISNF010000573.1, read as the reverse complement.
GTACAACAGTTGCCCGAACTCCAAAAGATATAGGAAGTTACGGCGCAACTCTTGTTGAGATTCCTCACGGAGAAGAGCCGGTGTTGACATTTTTTCCGACTTCGCCGGTGCGTTGGGTGAACGACGTGATTTCATTGGAAGCAACTGATGATGGCGGAAAACTGGCTGATGAACTCAGGTTGCGGATTAAAAATTATCGTGACAACCAAAAGGACGACGATTTATTTATTAATTGGTTTGTTGACGTTCCGCCCGGAACGCTTGCTTCAAATCTTCGGCGTGGTTCGTTGACGGCGGATTTGCTGAGTGAACTTCGTTCGGTTTACGGTAAAGATGATCCGATTACGTGGTCGGTTTCATTGACATTGATTCTTCCCGAACAACTTCCGAAACAATTTTATGAGCAGCAAACGATTTTGGGGGATTTTCTGCGTTCGGTCAAACATTTTCAGGACAATCCGCAAAAAACGATTGATTTGGAGTCCTATTTACCGAAAGATTGGGAGGCGGAACATTCTTTGGACGCTTTACTTTTAGCCGATAAAATCACGGGTGAAGCCAATAATTCGGGCGAACACGCTTCTAATTCTGCCTCAAATTCCGCTCAACTCACTCAATCGTCTCGACTCATTCAATCGTCCGTTCAAACGGAAACTCAGCAACGTGTTCTCCGTGAAGCCGCAATAGTTGGTCTTGAACTTCTCGGAAAAACAGGAAATGACGAATGGAAAATAAAAACCGAAGAACAAAAAACAGAATAAAGGTAACTTCTAATAACCGGAATTTTTATAGATGACCGGTTAAAAATAACGCCAATTGGTACACCATAACCGCAACCAAAAACGCTAAACCATTTGTGTATGCCATCGTCATAAGCATGTATTTAATATGACCCGTCTCCCGCCATATTACCGCACACGTTGCTAGGCAAGGATTGTAAATCATGACAAAAAGAATAAAAACAAACGCCTTCAACGGCGTCCAACCCGCCTCCGCCCGTAAACGAATCGCAAGACGTTTTCCTTGAATATCAAGATTGTCCGTCTTGATCTCTTCAAGTTCCATCGTTAATCCTTTTCCCTGAACATCAACGGGCTCTTTGAGAATATTTTCTTCTTCCGGTTTGTCCACACTTCCAATACCGTTTATATCGTTTTCAATTTCTGTTTCATTCGTGCTGTTTTCATTGTCTTCTTCATCGTTTTCGTTTTCCGTTTCAATACCATACATGGTTGCCATCGTACTGACAATAACTTCTTTCGCCGCAAAACCACCAATCAGCGCAACATTGTCACGCCAATCAAAACCGGCATATTGCGATGCCGGTTCAAAAACACGCCCCATTTGAGCAGCGTAAGAATTGGCAAGTTGGGTTGCCGCATCGGTATTGGGATCGGCAGGACGCGGATAATACATGAGTACCCAAAGAAAAACATTCACCGCAAGAATAATCGTTCCCGCCTTTTTAACAAACCACCAACTTTGCAACCCCGCCGTAAACAACATGTCACGCAAACCGGGAACCTGATATGTTGGAAGTTCTATCACAAGCGGCGATGGCTCACCGCCAATAAATAATTTGCCCAAAACAGACGCCACAATTAAAGCAATCGTCCATGAAATCAGAATAATTGCCGCCAATATTAACCCTTGATATTCGAGAAAAAACGCCGAAATCAACAATGCAAACACCGGAACCTTCGCCCCACAATTCATGAGCGGAACAACCATGATAGTTAATATTCGTTCACGTTGTTCCCGCATTGAACGAGTCGCCATCACCGCCGGTAAAGCACAACCGCCAACAATTCCGCCGCCAAGAATCATTGGCAAAATACTTTGACCGTGCAATCCGAAAAAACGCATCAGCCGATCCAACACAACAACCACACGAGCAATATAACCGCTTTGCTCCAGAATAGAAATGAAAAGAAAAATAAAGAAAATCGTCGGGACAAATGTGAGCACACCGCCAATTCCCGCAATAACTCCATCGTAAATCAACGAATGGAGATCGCCTTCAGGAAGATGAAAACATGAATCAAGCAACGCCGGAATCCAAATTGAGAAAATGGAATCAACCACTCCAAGTGGCGTATTCCATTCAAAAACGCCCGCCTCATTGATCCAAGGAAACCACGTCCAACCATCCGCCAAATTAAACGCCAACTGAAATGTTATAAACATAACGGCAGCAACACTTATCAAACCCAAAAACGGATGGCAAAGAATCAAATCAAGTGTATCCGAATTACGATGCGGGACGAATGTTCGCTGAACGGTTTGCTTTTCGATAGTTTCCGCCAATGTGTTCCGGCTGGACGCAATGGTTTTACGAGGCGAATCACCGCTTTGTTTTTCATAATCCTCAACCTTTTTCACGCAAGATTCGAGAAGAGGCTCCCAATCTTTATCGTGGGTGTGATGTTGAATAATTCGCCGTGCTTCGCGGTCATTTTCAAGCAGTTTAACAGCAAGCCAGCGGGTTGGAAAATCTTGAACGAGCGGTTCTTTTTGGGAAAGTATTTTGTCAAATTCTTCAATCAAAGGTTCTAATGCACCGTAATTGACTTTCCATGTAACCGGCGATTCGTGGTCGTGTTTTGCGGAAATGATGTTGATTTGTCGGCGTAGTTCTTCGAGACCTTCTCCGGTGCGTCCATTCGCCGGAATCACCGGAACACCAAGCACTTTTTCCAACTCCGCAATATCAATCGAAAACCCGCGACGATGGGCAATATCCATCATATTCAGACAAATGACGAGCGGTATCTGAAGTTCGAGTAACTGGAACACAAAATACAAATGCCGCCGTAAATTGGAAGCGTCAATAACAATAACAACAACTTCAGGACGTTCCAAAAGCAAAAAGTCCCGCGTTACCCGCTCTTCTTGGGAATACGAAGTCAGACTATACGTTCCGGGAAGATCAACAACTTCAATATGCCGTTTGCCATCGTGATAATGACCGGACTTTTTCACAACCGTAACGCCAGGATAGTTTGCAACTGTTTGGTGTAAACCGGTCAGATAATTGAAAACAGTGGATTTACCGGAGTTAGGTTGTCCGACCAAAGCGGCAAGAATTTCATTATGTTCATCCATACTTAATTTAGTTGATAGCGGAAAATGGATAGCAAATAGTTAAGGAGTAGGTTGAAAATAATATGTTGGGAATTGATGTTAGAAATAATGATAGGAAATGATATTATGAAATGCGATATTTTTGATCTATTTTTCGACAAGAATTTTTGAAGCGATTGAATGCCCGATAGCGATTCGGGTATTACCGATGGCGAGCAAAATAGGTCTGGAGGACGGTTTTGTTTTGGAAGCGTTTCCGCCTTGTAAAACACGAAAACGGGTTCCGGTAAAAAGTCCCATTCCCATCAATCGCCCTTGTAGTTCAGGCTCAAGAATCAAATCAACAATTGTGCCGCTTTGTCCTTCTGAAAAATGGCATAAATAATCGACTTTTTCCGAACGAAAAGCGATTTCCGGCGTTGGCGAATCAATATTAGCAATCATGGTTACTAAAAAGAGTATTGACTACTCATCAAAATCAATTTGTAGTATCAAACTTTTATTTATTAAAAGATACACCAAAACAGAAAAGTGTCAAGAGAATGCCAAAAACTTAAAAATATTTCAGGGAACTTCTAAAAACCACAAATTTGTTTTTATTAACTTTTTTATTAACCACAGAGGACACAGAGAACGCAGAGGAAATTTTTAATTGGAATTGAAACGTTATTTAATATTATAATTGACTTTATGATCTAAATAATTTAAAAAAATTTTTCTCTGTGAACTCTGTGTTCTCGGCGGTTAAATAAAAAACCGGTTTTTAGAAGTTGCCTTGAGTATATTTTGCCCAAAACATTTTTAATTCCGCATTGCGAAACTCTCCACTCTCCACTCTCCACTATCAACTCTCCACTAAAAACCGTCCTCTCTTGATTTCCAGGAAATATTACGGTATTTTTATTCGGTTAATCCGATTTGAGATTTTGTTTTTCTTATTCGCAGATGGTTGCGAAAATTTTAAGCGGGTAAAACTAACCAATTCCAATTAAACCAAACAATTAAACCAATTAAAAACGATGAAGAAGTATTTTATTTTGTTTGTAATTATCTTGTTTTGTGTTTCATTACCGGTTGCGGCTCAGGATTGGACGTTGAAACACGGAAACGCATGGTCACGACAAACCGGAACCATAAAACAGTTCGCCGATAAACCAAATGACCGTAACGGTAAAGAAACAATCCGAATTGAACACACCGGAAATGAAGATTGGTCACTCAGCGAAGGTAACAAAATTCCTGTTAAACCGGGCGATGTGTTTGAACTTGCCGCCAATCTTAAAACCAAAGGAACCGGCTCTGCGTCCATTTCCGTAATAACCCGCAATAAAAATAATGACGTTGTTCTATGGACTTACGGAGGAAAAGAAATTCGCGGCGATGTTTCGTGGACACCGCTTCGTACAAAATTTATGGTTCCGCCGAATATCGAAACAATTGAACCGCGAATCATTGGCTATGGTTCCGCCACCGTTTGGATCGACGGTTTCTCCGCAACAAAAATAGAATCGCGGGATATTCTGATTAAAGACGCCAAACCGGTAAAATACGAAAACCGTTTTTTAAGTGTTGAAATTGACCCGTCAAACGGGACGTTTTCCGTAACCGATAAACGGACAAACCGCACTTGGTTGCCGTCGTTTGTTGCCGCAAAGAATTTTGTTGTTCTGCCGAAACGTAATTCTGTTGCGCCTGATTTACAGAATTTACAGAACACAATGTTCACGCTACTGAATACGGAAACATTAACCGAATACAATGTTTCCGTAACTCTTGAACCGGATTTGCCGGAAATGGTTATTCGTCTTGACGGTCAAGGATCAATGTCAGGGCATATTCATTATCCGCCGGCATTTGCTTCAAAACAGGGAGATCGATTAATTGTTCCGGTCAATGAAGGAATCGGTTATCCTGTTGAAGAAAAAGATATTCGTGTCGGCAGGTTGATTGCTTACGGCGGTCACGGAATTTGCATGGCGTTTTGGGGACATATTGATGACGCAACCGGTGCCGGAATGACCACAATTATCGAAACACCAGACGACGCCGCTATCAATATTGCCCGCAATTCAATTGACAATACGAATGACAACACGAAAAATCCAAACGAAAATCTGTTGCAAATCAACGCCGTTTGGGAACCGTCGTTCAAGGAATTTCGGTATCAACGTGTTTTGCGTTTCGTTTTCTTTGATAAAGGCGGACATGTTGCGGTTTGTAAACGTTATCGGGATTACGCCAAGAAAACCGGACTTTTTAAGCCGTTTACTGAAAAAGTGAAAACGAATCCGAATATTGATTTGTTGCTCGGTGCGGTCAATATTTGGTATTGGGACAAAAACAAGGTTAAACTTGCCAAAGAAATGAAAGAACTCGGTTTTGACCGGATTTTATGGAGCAGCGGCGGCACTGCCGAAGAACTCACCGAATTGAACAAAATTGAACACGTTTTGACAAGCCGCTACGATATTTATCAGGATATTATGGATCCGGCGCAATTTGATAAAGTTTGGGTTCATGGTGATTGGGTAACCGAAGCATGGGATCATGATATTAACTGGACGGAACCAAACGGAACTTGGCGGAAAGGTTGGGAAGTCGAGCAAAAAGACAAAACACAGCCGCGTATTCCGTGTGCTGTGATTTGCGATGCCAAAGCGGTTCCTTATGCCCGAAAACGAATTTCGGAGGAATTGAAAACCAAACCTTACACGGCACGATTTATTGATACAACAGTTGCTGCGCCGTGGTTTGAATGTTACCATCCGGATCATCCGATGACGCGGAGCGATTCGCGGCGGCATAAAATGGAATTACTCAAACTGGTTGGCGATTTGGGTTTGGTTTGCGGAAGTGAAACGGGGCATGATGCTTCTGTGCCGTTTTGTGATTTTTACGAAGGAATGTTAAGTCTTGGTCCGTATCGTGTTCACGAATCGGGACGAAATATGATTCAACTTGTCGATGATGTTCCGCCGCAGATTGAACATTTTCAGGTTAATCCGGTGTTACGGTTACCGCTTTGGGAACTCGTTTATCATGACTGTGTTGTTGCCCAATGGTATTGGGGCGATTATAACAATAAATTGCCCAAAGTCTGGCGAAAACGCGATTTATTGAATGCTTTATATGGAACTCCGCCAATGTATATGTTCACGCAAAGTAATTGGAACGAAAACAAATTACGGTTTGCCGAAAGTTACAAAACTGCCGCCGGAACCGCCCGCGCCACCGCTTACGCCGAAATGACGGATCACCGGATTTTATCGTCTGATCGTTTGGTTCAGCAATCGGTGTTTTCTAACGGCGTTACGGTAACTGTTAATTTCAGTGAACAACCGTTCCAATTGCCTGACGGTTCAATAATAAACGCCAACGACTGGAAATTACAAAAGGAAACTTCTAATAAATAGTTTTTTTATTAACCACAGAGAAAGAAGATAATCCGCAGATTAGTGAATAGTTAGTAGTGAATAGTGAATAGTTCGCAAGCGAAATTATAATCACAACGTCAATAATTCCGCATTGCGAACACTATTCACTACTAACTATTCACTATTAACTAATTTGCGTCATCTGCGGACGCTTTTTTCTGTGAACTCTGTGTTCTCTGTGGTTTTAAAAATTCTCAGTGGTTTTAAAAAGAAAATTGGAGTAAATGATGATGTTTTTGTACAACACTTGACAAGTTTGGCGATCTTGGGATAATTAGCGGGTTGTTTGTTTTCAATTGTTGTCCTCGTAGCTCAATTGGATAGAGCGCTGGCCTCCGAAGCCAGAGGTTACAGATTCGAATTCTGTCGAGGATAGTTTTGTTAGTTGAGAGTGGATAGTTGATAGTGGATAGTTTCGCAATGCGGAATTATTGATGTTATGGTTATAATTCCGCATTGCGAAACTATCCACTATCAACTCTCAACTATCCACTATAATTGGCGGTTTTAACCGCCGGAATATTTTTTTATTCTTTGATTGCAATGCCGGTTGCGAAAGTTTTTTGGACAAACATGAGATGTAAGGTCGGCGATAGTTTGCTGACGAAATTGTCAAGATTGCTTGGTAAAGCGGGTTTTGATCTGATTGATTTTAGAAACAAATTTGTTGCGATCAAAATTCATTTTGGCGAACCGGGTAATTTATCTTTTTTGCGTCCAAACTGGGCGAAAGTTGTTGCGGATAAAATTAAATCGCACAACGGTAAACCGTTTCTTACTGATTGTAACACTCTTTATGTCGGCAGACGCAATAACGCACTTGTTCATCTTGATGCTGCAAACGAGAATGGTTTTTCGCCTTTTTCGACGGGTTGTCAAAATATTATAGCAGACGGATTGAAGGGAACCGACGATATTGAAGTTCCGGTCAATGGCGGAGTTTATTGTAAAACGGCGCGTATTGGTACTGCTATTATGGATGCAGATATTATTGTTTCGCTGAATCATTTTAAGGGGCATGAGGGAGCCGGTTTTGGCGGAGCAATTAAAAATATCGGCATGGGAAGCGGAAGCCGTGCCGGTAAAATGATTATGCACAATAACGGTAAACCGCATGTTAATGCAACGGATTGTATCGGTTGCCGTGTTTGTGCAAAATTTTGCAACGAGAAAGCGATCTCTTTTGGTTCTAACAAAAAGGCGTCAATTGATTTGCAGCGATGTGTTGGTTGTGGTCGTTGTATTGGTGTTTGCAACGAGCATGCAATTGAATCGGATTATGATTCATCAAGTGAAATGTTAAATTGTAAAATGGTGGAATATACTAAAGCGGTTGTTGACGGGCGTCCGAATTTTCACATTAATATTATCAATCAGGTTTCGCCGTTTTGTGATTGTCATGGTGAAAGTGACATACCGATTATTCCTGACATTGGAATTTTTGTTTCTTTTGATCCTGTTGCTATTGACAAGGCATGTATTGATGCCGTGAATGCAGCTCCGCCGATGGGTAACAGTATTCTCAGTGAGCGTCAACGTATTCACAAGGATGAAAACGGACATCATGATCATTTCATTGACATTCATCCCACAACAGATTGGCGAAGCCAAATCAGTCATGCTGAAAAAATTGGACTTGGCACCGGAAATTATTCGTTAATCGAAGTGAAATAATGATTTTTAAATTAAAATAGTCCGCAGATTAGTGAATAGTTCGCAAGCGGAATTATAACCACAACGTCAATAATTCCGCATTGCGAACACTATTCACTATTAACTAATCTGCGTAATCTGCGGACGATTGTTTTTTTTGTGAATTTTGTAGTTAAGAAAATAGGCGGTTATGTAAAAAGACCTATTTGTGATGAAGTAAGATATTGTTATGATGTAAAAAACTTAAACATTTTGATTATTTTTTATTTTTTGAAGGAATATACGATGGACTCTGAAGAAATTCTTTTTGATGTTGAAGACCGCATGGAAAAGGCGGTGGCGAAGTTGAAGCAAAATCTGACGGGAATCCGAACCGGACGAGCCAATCCCGGACTTGTTGATTCGATTAAGGTTGAGGCTTATGGTTCGTCGTGTCCGCTCAAAACGGTGGCGACGGTTGCTTGTCCTGAGTCAAACCAGATAGTCATTCGTCCATTTGATACATCCACGCTCAAAGACATTGAGAAAGCGATTATTGTTTCTGATCTTGGTTACACGCCGAACAATGATGGGCGGGTTATTCGCATTAATATTCCGCCGCTTTCGAAAGAGGTTCGCCAAAAGATGGTTACGCGAATTCACGAACTTTGTGAAGATGCTAAAGTGGCAATCCGCAATGTCCGCCGCGATGGTAACAAAATGGCGGAACAATCGGAAAAAAATAAAATTTTCTCGGAAGATGTTCGTGACGAAACAAAAGAGGAAATTCAAAAATTAACGAAAAAATACGAAGACGAAACCAATGAATTAGCCAAAAATCGTGAAAAAGATGTTCTCGATTCCTGAGTAAACCGACAAAATAAATAGGGAACTTCTAATAACTAATTTTTTTATTAATCACAGAGGAGACAAAGAAAAAATTAAAATTATTGGGATTTTCCGGTTTCTTTTTTAACAATTTTCAATTAAAATGGAACACCTTGTTGATTTTTGAAAGAAATTGAGCGAATACTGTTGTGAGTTTGGATCAGAAATTTTTTAATTTTATCCATTTATTATTGTTTGTACTATTTTATGGGTGATATTTTGTGTCAAAGTGGATAAGAATAGTGACCATACAGACTGGCATCCTGCGTTTGTTGGAGCGATTCAATTGGAACTTAACGAGTA